>NZ_JBNNJZ010000359.1:0-8513 GCF_050270335.1 Streptomyces sp. NPDC059900 | reverse complement strand
GCGTTTGTACCTGCGGGTCCGTCGTGGCTGATCGCGCAGTTACCCGCGCCCCTGACGGGGCGCTCTGGTGAGGGGCGGTGGGTGGTGGTTTTTAGGGGCGCGGGGAACTGCGCGGTCAGCCCCCACCCACCCGCACCCGCAGACTCAGGCGGCCCGGAGAAGTTAGTGATCGTGGCCGTCCGGATCCGTATCCGGGGTCACGTCACTGCCGCTCCCCGGCGGCACCGCCCCCGCCCGCACCGTGAACGCCGCCGTACGGACCTTCCCCTCGTGCTTGAAGTCCAGGAACAGGCGGTACGAGCCGGGGCTCGGTGCCGTTGCCATGAAGGAGACCGCGGGGCCCGGCTCCGTCCTGCCGTCGCCCGGTTCGCCGGTGGGGTGGACGTGGAGGTAGGCCAGGTCGCCGGAGCGCAGGGCGACCAGGTGGCCGTACGAGCCGAGGTAGGGCTGGAGGTCGGTGACCGGGCGCCCGTTCTTCTCGACGTTCAGGGTCACGGCACTGGACTTGCCCGGCTTCAGCGAGCCCTTGAGGCTTACCTCGTAGCCGTCGACCGTGGCCTTGGTGTTGGTCCGGGGCAGCGCCTTCGGGGTGTAGTCACCGGCCACCGCGAGATCCGCGCCCAGCGTCAGGCCCTCCTTCTCGCCCCGCGGCTTGAAGTCGGCGAAGACGCGGTAGCCGCCCGCCTCGGACAGCTCGACCGGCGTCGACCAGGTGCCGTCCGCCGCGCGGGTGGGGTGCAGGTGGCGGTAGGTCGTCAGGTCGTGCGAGGCGACGATGAGGTGCAGCTCCTTGTCGTGCTCCCTCTCGTACGCCGTGACGTTCTTGCCCGCGCCCTTCGCGCCCGCCCCGTCCTCGACCACCGTGAAGCGCAGCTCCTCGCGCTTGCCGGACTCGATGCGGGACGTCTTCAGGTCGAGCGAGTAGCCGCGCTCGGAGATCTGGAGGCCGCCGGGCACGGCGTCCGCCCCGGCCCCCGCGCCTGATTCCTCCTCGCCCGGGTCCGTGTGTCCGCCGTGCTCGCTCGCGGGCTTCTTCTTCGCGGTCACGGGGTCGATGCCCTGCCCCACCCCGTACGCGGTGCCGAAGGTGGCGGCGACGGCCGCGGCGAACGCGGTGATCTTCAGTCCGGTGTTCATGGTCGGCTCCCAGCGGGTCCGTAGCGGGTCTCCAGGCTTTTGAAGGTACCCCCCCTGGGTATAAAGTCAAGCAGCGGATCACCTTGCGTTAGGTACCCCCTAGGGGTATACATGGATCTCGAACAGCGGTACCCACCCCGGGTGCCCCCGACCGAGGAGCCCGCGGACATGCCCACCACACCCGGCACCACCGGCGGCACCACCGAGGTGGCAGAAGTAGAACTCGCCATCGGTGGGATGACCTGCGCCTCGTGCGCCGCCCGTATCGAGAAGAAGCTCAACCGCATGGACGGGGTGGAGGCGACCGTCAACTACGCCACCGAGAAGGCGAAGGTCAGCTACCGCGGCCAGGACGTCGCCGTCCAGGACCTGATCGCCACCGTCGAGGCCACCGGCTACACCGCACAGGAGCCCGCCCCGGCCCGTACGGAGCCCGCCGCGCAGGAGGACGACGAGCGGCAGGCCGACGACGGGCTGCGGCCCCTGCGCGAGCGGCTGGTCACCGCCGTCCTGCTCGCCGTGCCCGTCATCGCGATGGCGATGATCCCCGCCCTCCAGTTCGAGTACTGGCAGTGGCTCTCTCTGACCCTGGCGGCGCCGGTCGTGACGTACGCGGCCTGGCCCTTCCACAAGGCCGCCTTCACGAACGCGCGGCACGGCGCCGCGACGATGGACACGCTGATCTCGGTCGGCACGTCCGCCGCCTTCGCCTGGTCGCTGTGGGCGCTGTTCTTCGGCACGGCCGGTACGCCCGGCATGACGCACCCCTTCGAGCTGACCATCTCCCGCTCGGACGGCGCCGGGAACATCTACTTGGAGGCCGCGGCGGGCGTCACCGCCTTCATCCTGGCCGGGCGGTACTTCGAGGCCCGCTCCAAGCGCAAGGCGGGCGCAGCCCTGAAGGCGCTGCTCCAGTTGGGGGCCAAGGAGGTCACCGTCCTGCGGGCCGGCACAGGGCGCGAAGAGACCATCCCGGTCGACGACTTGAAGGTCGGCGACCACTTCCTCGTACGGCCCGGCGAGAAGATCGCCACCGACGGCAAGGTCATCGAGGGCGCCTCGGCCGTGGACGCCTCCATGCTCACCGGCGAGTCCGTGCCGGTCGAGGTCGCGAAGGGCGGCTCGGTCACCGGCGCGACCCTGAACGTGGGCGGACGCCTGGTCGTCGAGGCCACCAGGGTCGGCGCCGACACGCAGCTCGCCCGCATGGCCAAGCTCGTCGAGGACGCGCAGAACGGCAAGGCCGCGGCCCAGCGCCTCGCCGACCGGATCTCGGCGGTCTTCGTGCCGGTCGTCATCGCCCTGGCCGTCGCCACCCTCGGCTTCTGGCTCGGCAACGGCTCCGGTCTGACGGCGGCCTTCACCGCTGCGGTCGCCGTACTGATCATCGCCTGCCCCTGCGCCCTGGGGCTCGCGACGCCGACCGCCCTCATGGTCGGCACCGGGCGCGGTGCCCAGCTCGGCATCCTGATCAAGGGCCCGGAGGTCCTGGAGACGACCCGCAAGGTCGACACGATCGTCCTGGACAAGACCGGCACCGTCACCACCGGCCGGATGACGCTGCTCGCCACGCACGCGGCGGACGGCACGAGCGAGGACGACGTCCTGCGGCTCGCGGGGGCGTTGGAGCACTTCTCGGAGCACCCCATCGCGCGGGCCGTTGCCGCAGGCGCGGCCGAGCGGGTCGGCGCACTGCCCGCCCCCGAGGACTTCGCGAACGTCGCGGGCCTCGGCGTCCAGGGCATCGTCGAGGGCCACGCGGTCCTGGTCGGCCGCGAGGCGCTGCTCGCCGAATGGGAGATCCGGCTGCCCGCGGACCTCGACCGCGCCAAGGCTGAGGCCGAGGCGGCCGGGCGTACGGTCATCGCGGTCGCCTGGGACGGCGAGGCGCGCGCGGTCCTCGAAGTCGCGGACGCGGTGAAGGACACGAGCCCGGAGGCGATCGAGCGGCTGCGTGCCCTCGGCCTCACGCCCATCCTCCTGACCGGCGACAACAAGGCGGTCGCGGCGGCGGTGGCCGCCGAGGTGGGCATCGCCCCGGACGACGTGATCGCCGAGGTCATGCCGCAGGACAAGGTCGACGTGGTCAAGCGGCTCCAGGCCGAGGGCCGGAGCGTGGCGATGGTCGGCGACGGCGTGAACGACGCGGCGGCGCTCGCGCAGGCCGACCTGGGCCTTGCGATGGGCACGGGTACGGACGCCGCCATCGAGGCGGGCGACCTCACTCTCGTACGAGGGGACCTGCGCGCGGCGGCCGACGCCATCCGCCTCTCGCGCCGCACCCTCGGCACGATCAAGTCCAACCTCTTCTGGGCCTTCGCCTACAACGTGGGCGCGCTGCCGCTGGCCGCCGCGGGCCTGCTCAACCCGATGATCGCGGGCGCCGCGATGGCGTTCTCCTCGGTCTTCGTGGTCGGCAACAGCCTGCGCCTGAGGGGGTTCAAGCCGCTTTCCTGAGCGATCGCCCCGGTGCGCATGAGGCGCACCGGGGCGATCTGCGCGTAGGCTGGGTAATTGGACTAGACCTATGTGCGGCGATTTCAGGGGCTCTGAGACCGTCCGCCCCGCGGCCCCGGACCCGAAGGAAGACATCCATGAGCAAGCGTGCAGTCCTGGAGGTGATCGCCCTCGACGCCGAGGACGCCGTCGCCGCCCAGGCCGGAGGCGCGGACCGCCTCGAACTGGTCACCGACATGGCCGCGGACGGCCTGACCCCGTCCCGCGAGACCTTCGCCGGGATCCGCGCCGCCGTGGACATCTCCCTGCGCGTGATGCTGCGCCTCGCGGACGGCTTCGCCGCGGGCGACGTCGACGCTCTCGTGCGCCGCGCGCACGAGCTCAGGAGCGAGGGCGCCGACGAGTTCGTCCTGGGCTTCCTCGACGAGACGGGCGGCCCCGACCTGGCCGCGGTCGAAGCACTGGCGGGCGCGATCGACGGCTGCCGCTGGACGTTCCACCGGGCCATCGACCGGACCCCCGACCGCGACGCCCTGCGCAAGCAGCTCGGTGACTTCCCCGGCCTCGACACCTACCTCACCGCCGGCTCGGCGACCGGAGTGGACGACGGCCTGCCCACGCTGCTCGCCGAGGCCGCGCGCTCCGGCGAACCGGGCTACCAGCAGCAGATCCTGGTGGGCGGCGGCCTGCGCCTTGACCACCTTCCGCAGCTCAGGGCGGCGGGCGTCGACGCGTTCCACATCGGCGGCGCCTCCCGGCCCGACGGCTGGTCGGCTCCGGTCTGCGCCGAGGCCGTCGCCCGCTGGCGGGCCGCGATCGACGCCTGACCCCTTTGCGCCAGGGGGGCCTGATCGCGTTCCCCGCGGGACGCGATACAACTGGGCCAACAGGGGAGGGGACTTCATGCCGACACCAGTGGACACAACACGTCCCGCGGACCGCATACTCAAGGCCGGAACGCTGCCCGTCGCGGCGACACTGCTCACCGGGACGGTGGCGCTCTACATCGCGCTCGTAGCGTTCGGGAACATCACCGATTTCGACAGCAACCAGCAGTTCGTGCGCCATGTCCTGGCGATGGACACCACCTTCAAGGACGACGACCTGATGTGGCGCGCGGTGGAGTCCACCGCGCTCCAGGACGCCGCGTACGTCGGGATCATCGTCTGGGAGACCCTGGCCGCGCTCGTCCTGCTCACGGCGACCGTCCTGTGGGCCGGGGCCCTGCGCCGCCCCGCCGGGCTGCGCCGGGCCCGGCGGGCGGGCACGATCGGCCTGCTGATGGTCCTCGTCCTGTTCGGGGTGGGATTCATCGGGATCGGCGGCGAATGGTTCGCCATGTGGCAGTCGGAGGACTGGAACGGCCTGGACGCGGCCACGCGCATCGTGACGCTCGCGGGCCTCGTGCTCGTCGTCTCGCACCTGCCGGCCGCCCGGCAGTCGGAAACCGCCTAGCCTCCTAGCCGCCCAACTGCTCCGGCAGTTCAGCCGAGTGCACGACGGTGAGTCCCGACACCGCACGGGTCAGGGCGACGTACAGCCTGCGCAGACCCGTCCGTTCGTCGGGCTCGCCGTCCACCACGGCGGCGGGCTCGTCGAGGACCACGTAGTCGTACTCAAGTCCCTTGGCGAGGGAGGCGGGCACGAGCGTGAGGCGGGTGTCGGGCGTGGTCTCCTCGCCGGGCGAGAGGTACGTCATTCCCGCCGCTTCCAGGGCCTTGGCCAGTGCGGGAATCCGGGCGTCGGCGGCGATGAGGCCGATCGAGCCCTCGTGCCGCAGCGACTGGGCGCACGCTTCGAGGGACGCGGCGTCCAGGTCGTCCGCCCGCCGCACCACCAGCGAACCCGGCGACTCACGCACGGACTTGACCTCGGCCAGGCCCGGCGCGATGGAGGGCAGCAGCAGGGACGCGTACGCGATGACCTCCCGCGGCACACGGAAACCCGCCGTGAGCTCCTCCACCACGGCGTCCCCCTTGCCCAGATGCTCCAGGGCCTCCTCCCAGCTCCGGGTGGCCCAAGGGGTGGTGCCCTGCGCGAGATCGCCGAGGACGGTGGCCGAACCCGTCGTGCAGCGGCGGCCCACCGCCCGGTACTGCATGGGCGAGAGGTCCTGCGCCTCGTCGAGCACGACATGGCCCAGGGAGTGCGTCCTTGCGACCAGATCGCTTGCCTCGTCGATCAGCACGGCGTCGGCCGCCGACCACTTGGCCGCCTTGACACTCCGCACCGGCTTGCTCCAGAGGATCAGCTTCTGCTCGTCCTCGTCGAGAATCCCCTGTGCGTGTACGGCCAGGAACTCGGCGTCGGAGAGCAGCCGCAGCACCAGCTTCGCCGGATCGACGGGCGGCCACACGGCCTTGACGGCCGCCTTCACCGCGGAGTTACGGGCCACGGCGTCCTGCACCCGGTCGTCCGGGGCCTCGCCCGCCCGCTCCATCTGGACGAGCACGGCGTGCGCGATGCGCTGCGGCAGCGCGTCACGGGCCGCCCCGTAGCGGATGTTGCGGGCCAGCAACTCGCCGACGCTCTCCTCCAGTTCGTACGCCGGGACGCGCCAGCGCCGCGAGCCGCGCACCACCACGACCGACTCGACCGGCATGGTCACGTGCGAGCGCAGGGCCTTGCGCAGGACGGCGGCCATCCGGGCGTCGCCCTTGACGACGGCGGCGGCAGCTTCGTCCGTGCCCCGCACCTCGACGTGCGCCACGAGATCGTCGACCGTCGCCTGCTTGACCTCAAGCTCGCCGAGCGCGGGCAGGACCTGCTCGATGTAGTGCAGGAAGGACTTGTTGGGCCCGATGACCAGGGTGCCGGTCCGGGCCAGGCGCTCGCGGTGGGCGTACAGCAGATAGGCGACACGATGCAGGCCGACGGCGGTCTTTCCGGTGCCGGGGCCGCCCTGCACGCAGACCGAGCCGCCCAGGCCGCTGCGCACGATCTCGTCCTGCTCGGGCTGGATCGTGGCAACGATGTCGCGCATGGGGCCGACGCGGGGCCGCTCGATCTCCTGCTGGAGCAGCTTGCTCGTCCGCTCGGCCTCGTCGGCGTCGCTGAGGTGCTCGTCCTCGTACGCGGTGAGGTCGCCGCCCGTGTACCCGAAGCGCCGCCGCAGGGCGATGTCCATCGGGGCCTTCTTGGACGCCCGGTAGAAGGGCTGCGAGACGGGGGCGCGCCAGTCGATGACCATCGGGTCGCCGTCGGAGTCGTGGACGTGCCGCCGCCCGATGTAGAACTGCTCGCCCTCCGCGCCTTCCGCCTGGTCGGCGCCGGGGGCGTGGAGGTAGTCGAGGCGGCCGAAGAAGAGGGGGGTGTGGGAGAGGTCGGCGAGGGACTTGATGCGCTCGTCGATCTGGCTCTGGAGGACGGCGGCGTTGACCCAGTTCGCGGTGACGTCGCGAATGTCGAGCGCCTCGGCGTCCTCGCGCATGGCCCGGAGAGCCGAGCGGGATGCGGCGAGGTGGGATCGCTCTCGGGAGAGGGGGTCTGGACGGCCGTGCACGGTTGCCTCCGGCGGGGGGTGCGGGATGGGGCTGACCGGTTGCCGACCGGGCAGTGGCGGGCGCGGCGCGTTGCACGCGGGCAGACCGGGCATTTTATGCCCCGCTTCACGGGGCAGCCACCGAATATCCCCTCCGGGGGGGCGGGTGGGGGCGCCCCGCGCTTTGGGTCGTGCCGAACAGGCTCGGGGGGGGGGGCGGGCCGGCGCGCGCGCCCCGCGCAGGGGGGGGGGGGCGGGGGCCGGGCGCGCCCGCCCCCCCGCCCCCCCCCCCCCACCGCCGGCTGTTGGTACGTCAGGAGACCACGTCCCCCAGCGGCTTGCCCTCCAGGTGCCCTGCGACGTTCTGGATCGCGGCGAGGCCGATGCGTACGAGCGTCTCGCGGGTGACGCCCGCGACATGCGGCGAGAGCACCACGTTCGGCGCCTTGAGCAGCCGCAGGGCCGCGGTGGGCGGTTCGGGGTCGAAGACGTCGATGCCCACCCCGGCCAGCGTGCCGGCCGTCAGGGCGTCGGCGAGGGCGTCCTGGTCGATGAGCGCGCCCCGCGAGGTGTTGACGACGAAGGCGGTCGGCTTCAGGAGGGCCAGGCGTTCGGCGTCCAGGAGGTGGCGGGTGTCCTGCGTGAGGGGCGCGTGCAGCGACACGTAGTCGGACGTGCGCAGCAGTTCTTCGAGCGGTACGTGGCGTGCGCCGCCCAGCCGGGCCTCCGTCTCCGCTGACACCGGCCTCGGCCCCGCGTAGAGGATGGTCATGTCGAACACGACCGCGCGGCGGGCGACTTCCTCGCCGATGTGTCCGAGGCCGACGATGCCGAGCGTCTTGCCGGACAGCTCCGTGATGGACTGCTGGAGGCGGGGCAGCGCCCAGTCCGCCTCGGTGAGGGCGGTGTGCGCCGGGATCAATTGCTTGGCGAGGGCCAGCATGAGGGCGAAGGTCTGCTCGGCGACGTTCTGCTTCTCGGCGCCGCTGGAGCCGATCGAGCAGACCTGGATGCCGCGTGCGCGGGCCGCGTCCAGGTCGACGTAGTCGAAGCCGTGGCTCGCGCACTGGACGACTTCCAGGTCCGGCGCGGCGGCGATGTGCTCGGCGGTGACGGGCGCGAGGCCGGTGACGATGACGTGCGCCGCGCGCAGGGCCGCGGGGTCCTCGTCGGCCGACTCGACGACGGTGACGTGCGCCGAGCCGGGAAGCAGCCCGGCGAGGGCGCCTCCCGCCGCGCGGCCGCCCACGTGGGGCGAGACGATGGCGAGGACGTTCTTCACGGCGGTCATGCGGACTCCTCGATCAGGTCGTCGGGGGTGAGGCCGGCGGGTCCGGCGTGGCCGGACAGGGCCAGGGTGAGGTCGAGTTCGGCGAGCAGACAGCGGATCACGTGGTCGACGCCCGCCTGGCCGTCGAGGCCCAGGCCGTAGGCGTAG
>NZ_JBNNJZ010000358.1:0-8532 GCF_050270335.1 Streptomyces sp. NPDC059900 | reverse complement strand
CAACCCTGTTGAGTCTCATCAGGACAGGAGCTCCGGCGGCGACGAGAGCGGCGGCTGCCGCGATCTGATCCGCGCTCATAAGGGTGGTCAACAGAAGGATGAGCACCACCACGACGGCCGTGGTGGTGCCATGGCGTGGCGGGGCACCGGGTCGTGTGGGATCGTGGATTTGGATCGACATGCTATGTCCTTCCATCAGCCCCTTGTGCCGCTCGGTCTCCAGCCATCTGCGGCCCAAGGGGCTTTTTCATATGGGCAGTTGAGCTTTCGAGAAGCCATCGTGGACCCCGGATCCCCCTCAGGCAAACCCACGCGCCTCGCCTTACGCCGAATGGTGGTTCCGATGCCAGGGCACGTGGAAAACCGCCCCTGGCCGCACACAGCTGCCCCTCCGATCCGGACAAGACGGTCATTGCGAAGGCGGTCACGCCGGAATACAGCGGGTTGTTCTCCCAGTGACGGCGACTCTGCTGCCGTGCAGGACACGGGCGTTCTCCGGGTGCGTCAGCGGACCAGGCGCCGCAGGGCACGGCGGGCGACCGGCGCGTAGGCCACAACAAGCGGGGCGGGGCCGTCGATGCGCAGTTCGGTGATCGTGCCGGACGGGTCGCGGGGGAGTACCGCGTGCCACAGGCGCATCCGCACCGGTCCCACCCGCACCCGCCACTGCCAGGTGCGGGCCTGACGGTCAAGCTCCTCGACGACGAAAGCGACACTCGGCCCCAGCACAGGTCGCACCCGGCCGCGCATGCCCTCCCGCAGTTCCTGCTCGGCCTCCACCGTGCGGATCTGCGGAGCCCACGTCGGCCAGGCCGCCGTACGCACGTACCGCTGCCACACCGTGTCCACACTCGCCGGGCCCGCGGCACGCACCGTCCGTCGCATCCGCCCACCCTGCCTCTACGGGGCCGAAGGCGCACTCCGCAGCGCGGGCGTCAGCACGCCCATCCACTGTTTGGCGCCCCACGCCTCGTAGCGATGCACCTCGGTGAACCCCAGCTTCGCCGCGAGGCGCATCGAGCGGGTGTTGGCGGTCTGGGTGCAGAGCACCACCCGCTCGCCGGGAAGAACCTCGGCAAACCAGCCGAGCGCCGCTGCGCACGCCTCGGCGGCGTACCCGTGACCCCACGCCTCCGGCAGGAAGAGGTAGCCGATTTCCGCCTCCCCGGCGAGCGGACGGACCGGACTGCCATGCTCCGCGTCGCGCCGGTTGAACTCGACGGTGCCGATCATCGCCCCGTCGAGTTCGATCACGAAGAGGCCAGGGCGCCGCCCGGGCACCCGGGGCACTGCGCGTTCGAGCTCTTCGCGCGGCCGGGGTCCTCCCAGATAGGCGTTCACCTCCGGAACTGCGGACAGTTCGATGAACGCCGCGCGGTCCCGGGCCTCGGACTCGCGCAATACGAGCCGTTCGGTCCGTATCGGGGCAGGCGGCCAGGTGGCGGCTCCGAGTTCTGCCATAGCGGGCAAGCTATCGCACGCCCGTGCGAGGTGGCCGAGAGGAAGGTCGGGTATTCCTGCCGGTGGCCTGGCCTGGCCTGGCCTGGCCTGGCATGGTGTGGACCATGGCTGAGTTGGTCGAACGTGTTGACGAGCACGATGCAGTGCTGGCCGTCGTGGAGCGGGCCGAAGCGATACGCCGGAGATGGCTGCACCGTGTGGCGACCATCGTCTGCCGTGATCCGTCCGGGCGGATCCTGGTTCACCGCCGTCCCGACAACATGTCGCGCTTTGCCGGGCAGTTCAACTGGATGCTGGGCGGAGCCGCGGAGGCCGGCGAGTCCTATGAAGACACGGCCGCACGGGAACTCTCGGAAGAGCTGGGTGTCCGGGCACGGCCCCGGTTCGTCCTCAAGTTCCACTGCGCGGGGGTCGTCAGTCCGTACTGGATGGGCCTGCACGAGGTTGTTGTGCGGGAGCCGGTGCGACCGGATCCCGCAGAGGTCGCTTGGCACGCCTGGCTGACGGAGCCCGAGCTGGCCGACCTGGTGCGTCACGAGGCGTTCATTCCCGACGCCCGGGAGGCGTACGACCGCTACCGGGCTGCGACGGCACCCTCGAAGCTCCTCTGAGCTGCGCTCTGCTGTCGTCTCCCGTTCAGGGCTGTGCGGAGCGCAGGCCGCCGTAGCGCCCCCGTGCGACAACGTGCCACGTAGGGCTGCTGGGGTCACGGGAAATTCGGGCGCTGTTGTGGACGTGTCGGCAGACAGCCGCGTGCTAGCCCCGCACCGGCTCGCCGAGGCGCGCTTCCCCCGGGGTCACCGGGCGGTGCGGGAAGCGGACAAGAAGCTCAGGCGTGCTGGCCGCGTCCTGGCCAGTCGGGGTCGTCATCGGCCACCGGCAGGTCCCGGTGGCCCTCGTCCCAGGGGTTCGTCCAGCCGCACACCCCGCAGGCATAGCGCCCGCTGATGCCTGACACCTGGGTGCCGCAGCCGCGACAGTCCGTCGTGGTGATCTCCTGGGATTCCAGGAACTCCATGGTCAGGGTCTGGGGTCGATCGGGCGTCATGGCAAAAGACGATACCTGTGTGGCCGACGGTGCACCGGCGAAAGGCTCCAGTGGTGCCGTCAGGGATTACGGCCTGGCGATCTCCTGCCGGAGCTGCTGGGTGAACCGGCGCAGGAGGTCCAACGTCTGCTGGTGCTCGTCCCTGCGCTCGGCCGTGCCCTCGCTGGGCCGGGATTTCCAGACCCGCTGGGCGAGCGCGTTGGCGAGCTCGACGGTCTGGTCGGCGCACAGAAGGTAGAGCGCGGAGCGGGCTTCCTGCATGCGACCCGCCAACTCGTTGGCCCCGACGCCGTCGTCACTGAGCTGTGTTTCCCGGAGGTGGTCGATGAGCTGGGTCACGGCGGTGTTGAAGGCGACTCCGGCTTTGAGTTTCTGTTCGCGCAGCCACATGCGGTCTTGGCGTCGCGCGGTGAACCAGGAACCGAACACGGCTCCTACGAGGCCCACAACGGCACCGATGGCCACGGACAGGATGTTTTCCACGTTCGCCTCCCCCTGAGCGCACAGGCGACGCCAGGCTACAGAAGCCTCTGTAATGCCGTGCCGGCAATCAACGGTTGATCTGCCGCCGGGAAGCCGACCTGCCGTGCAGCCGTCGCCGGTGATCGTCTAACGTGCCGCGCAGGCAGTATCTACGGGGGAGTGAAGAGCACATGAGCAGGATGAGGGCCGTCGTGCGCCGTTCGGCGCGGATCGTGGCCGGCGTCGTGGCGTTGAGCGCACTGGCGGCGTGCAGCGGTGGTGAGTCGGATGACGCCGCTCCGGAAGCGAGCGCCAGTGCCCCGGCCAAGACGCTGAGCGCGAGGGAGCTCGAGACCGCCGCGGTCGCCGGCGGTGATGTACCGGATCACCAGGTGGGCGCCCGGGAGAAGGCCGACCGGTACGAGGAATCCGAGGTGAGCGCGAACCAGCCGGAGTGCACGGTGGAGGCCAGGCTGGCGCTCGGTATGAGCGTGGGCGAGCCCGTGTCCATGGTGCAGCGCACCGCGATGGGCAACCCGCGGGGGGCGAAGACCGCGGAGGGTGATCTCGTCAAGACGACGGTGACCGTGGCGTCGTACAAGGGCAAGGGCGAAGTGGATGTCCTGTCCGATCTCGGTGCGGCCAGTACGGTGTGCCGTAACGGCTTCATCTCCAAGGTCCGCGGCAAGCAGACGCCGGTGCAGTCGCCCCAGCAGCAGATCGATCCCGAACGTCTCAAATTCGCCGACGAGATCAGCTGGTTCGTGCTCAGTGGCGTACCGGGCTCCGACACGCCCACGCGCAAGGTGCTGGTCGTACGCTCCGGTCACACGCTCGGCTTCTTCAGCCGGACATATCCGGGCGCGGACGCCGGGGCGGAGATGATGCCCTTCCCCGTCGACGTGGCGCGGGCCCAGTGGAAGAAGCTCGCCTCCGGGTGACGGGGCGGGCGGCGGGGCCCTGCGGGGTCACCTGAGTGGCGGGGCACGCGCAACCTGAGGACCGTGCGATCGTTCAGGTAGGCATGAGGAATGCCAAGCGCGCCGCCGCTGCCCTGACCCTTGCCGCCGCAGCCCTTGCTGTGGCCGGTCCCGCCCACGCCGACGAGGCCAGGGAGGGCGGTCAGATCAACCTTCCGGACGATCCCCGCGAGGTCGTCGAGGGGCTGCAGACGGGTCTCGATGTGGCGGCCATGGCCTGGAAGACGGCTGCTCAGGCCGGCTGAGCAGCGGTTCTTCTCATGCTTGCTGGGGCAAGGTGAGGATCTCGGCTCCGTCTTCGGTGATGGCGATGGTGTGCTCGCTGTGCGCGGTCCGGCAGCCGGTCGCGCTGCGCAGCGTCCATCCGTCGGCGTCCGTGACGAGCTGGGCGGTGTCGGCCATGATCCACGGCTCCAGTGCCAGCAGCAGGCCGGGGCGCAATTTGTATCCGCGGCCGGGCCGTCCGGTGTTGGCCACGTGGGGGTCCTGGTGCATCGTTGAGCCGATGCCGTGACCGCCGAACTCGGTGTTGATGGGATATCCCGCCTCGCTGAGGACCGTACCGATGGCGTGGGAGATGTCGCCGATGCGGGCGCCGGGTCCGGCGGCGGCGATCCCGGCGGCCAGGGCGCGCTCGGTTGTTTCGATCATCGCGACGCTCTGCGGGGGCCGGGTGTCGCCCACGATGAAGCTGATGGCGGCGTCCGCGGCGACTCCGGCTTTGGAGACGGCGAGGTCGAGTGTCAGCAGGTCGCCGTCGGCGAGCTTGTAGTCGTAGGGGCGGCCGTGGAGCACGGCGTCGTTGACGGCCGTGCAGATGTAGTGGCCGAAGGGGCCGCGGCCGAAGGACGGTTCGTAGTCGACGTAGCAGGACTGTGCTCCCGCTTCGGCGATCATTTTCTCGGTCCACCGGTTGATGTCGAGCAGGTTCGTGCCGACCGTGCTGCGGCTCTTCATCGCCTGGAGGATGTCGGCCACCAGTGCGCCGGTGTCTTTGGCCCGGGCCAGTAGGGTGGGGTTCAGGATCTCGATCATGCGGCGCCCTTCTCACGTAACCAATAACTATACCGGTAATACTATACCGGGCGCCGGGGCCGGACGACCCGAGACCCGCCCCTACGCCAGATCCCCGGAAGACGGGAAGCCTGCCGCGCGGTGCAGGCGGCGCCACTGGCGGGGTGTGGCGCCGTAGGTCTGGCGGAAGCGGCGGGAGAAGTAGGCGGGGTTCGTGAAGCCCCAGGACCGGGCGATCGCCTCGATGGTGCGGTGGGCGTGCTCGGGGGCGGCCAGGTCGTGGCGGGCGCCCTCCAGCCGCCGGCGCACGATCCACTTCTCCAGGCCGAGGCCGCCTTGCTCGCACAGCCGGTAGAGGGTGCGCACGGAGATGTTGTGGGCGGCGGCGATGCGGTGCGGGGTGAGCCCGGGATCGGTCAGATGGGCGCGGATGTAGGCCAGGATGCGGGTCAGGAGGGTGTCCTCGGCGACCTGTCGGCGGGTGCGGTCGCCGGCGGCCACCGAGACGATGAGGGCGCGGGTGAGCTCCAGGGTGGCGGAGGCGAGCGCCTCGGCACCTGGGTCGGTACTGAGCTGGTCGGCGCGGTGGTGCAGAGCCCGTATGTGATGCAGCAGCAGCGGTGCGACGGCGCTGTGCTGCAGCAGCGGGATCGCGGTGCGGATTTGCTCTTCGGGCAGGCCCAGGCGCTCGGTGTCGACCATGAACGCCACGGACAGTCCGGTGCCCGACCAGGCGTACTCGTAGCCGGCGGTCTTGTGGGCCAGCGCCAGGCTGTCGGGTCCCACGTGCTGCTGGTGGCCGTTCCAGGTGAAGGCTCCCGTTCCCTGGCTCTGGGTGATGATCGAGACGGTGTTCATCGAGTCGAAGCGCGCATGGCGCGGGGTGCGCCAGACGCGCATGCCCGAGCCGTGCGTGGAGAACAGAGTCAGCGGACCGAAGGTCCACACTTCCAGCTTCTTGCGGACGCCGGTCTCGGGATGCTCCTGCTCCACCGCACAGCTGCCGCTCTCACCCACGGCCGCGGCATGGAACGCCTCGATCCGGTCGGCGGCAGGTAAGTCCTCGGTGTCCAGAACTAGCATGGCCCCCCCCAGGGCGACGACAGCGGCCCTTCCGCTGCCGTGCGATCCCAGGATTCTTCAGCACCGCGGGCGGCTTGGACAGGCGGGTTCAAGTTCCGCCGGGGCACCAGGACTTGCTGCGCCCCCACGTGCCACAGCAGTTACCGGGGCGGTGGGTGCCGTGGCGTACAGGGAGCAGTTCTCGGCGCGCACAGTACAGAACCCGGCCCATGGCGCTGGCACGATTTCCCCCACCTGAGTCGGGCACCGGGACCGACACCGACCGCCGAAGGGAGCGCTCCCATGAGCAGCTTCATCACGACGCACGACGGCACAGGGATCTTCTACAAGGACTGGGGCAGCGGCCAGCCGGTGGTGTTCAGCCACGGCTGGCCGCTGAACGCCGACGCCTGGGACGAGCAACTGCATCTGGTCGCCTCGCACGGCTACCGCGCGATCGCCCACGACCGCCGCGGCCACGGCCGCTCCGATCAGCCCTGGAACGGCAACAACATGGACACCTACGCCGATGACCTGGCCCAGCTGATCGAGCACCTCGACCTGCACGACGCCGTCCTGGTCGGCCACTCGACGGGCGGCGGCGAAGTGACCCGCTACATCGGCCGGCACGGCACGTCGAGGATCGCCAAAGCGGTCCTGCTCGGCGCGGTGCCGCCGCTCATGCTCAAGACCGACACCAACCCGCAGGGCCTGCCGATCGAGGCGTTCGACGCCATCCGTGCGGGTGTCGCGGGCGACCGCTCGCAGTTCTACAAGGAACTGAGCCTGCCCTTCTACGGATTCAACCGGCCCGGCGCGAGCATCTCGCAGGGGGTATCGGACGCCTTCTGGCTGCAGAGCATGCAGGTCGGGCTCAAGGGGGCCCTTGACTGCATCCGCGCGTTCTCCGAGACCGACTTCACCGAGGACCTGGCACGCTTCGACATCCCCACCTTCATCGCCCACGGCGACGACGACCAGATCGTCCCGATCGTGGCCGCCGGCCCGGAGTCCGCAAAGCTCGTCAAAGACGCGGCGCTGAAGGTCTATCCGGGCGCCCCGCACGGCCTGGTGGGCGCCTACAGGGACGAGTTCCACGCCGACCTGCTGGCCTTCCTCGCCGGCTGATGCCACCCGTCGCGTCCGCCGGTACCTCCGCACCGTCCGACCCTCCCGTCCGAAAGGGTTCGTCATGCGTGTTCCAGCACCGCGCCGTCTGCTGACGGCACTGGCCGCCGCCGCTCTCATCGTCACCGGCGCGGTCTCCGCCCAGGCGTCGTCGCAGGCGGCCTCCCGTGGTTCCGTACAGGCCGACAAGAAGGAGCCGAAGCCCACCGTCGTGCTCGTGCACGGGGCGTTCGCCGACGCCTCCGGCTTCAACGAGACGATCGCCCGGCTGCAGAAGGACGGCTTCCCGGTCATCGCGCCCGCCAACCCGCTGCGCGATGCCGAACAGGACGCCGCCTACATCTCCAGCGTGGTGGACTCCGTCGACGGCCCGGTCATCCTGGCGGCCCACTCCTACGGCGGCTTCGTCATCACCAACGCCGCCCGCGGCCACGACAACGTCAAGGCGCTGGTGTACATGGGGGCGTTCGCCCCGGACCAGGGCGAGAGCGCGCTGCAACTGGCCGAGCAGTTCCCCGGCAGCGAGCTGGGCGGCGCCCTGATCACCCGGCGGTACCCGATACCCGGCAGCGACCCGGGCACCGACGGCTACATCGATGCCGCGAAGTTCCGCTCGGTGTTCGCCGCCGACCTGCCCGCCTCCCGGACCCGCCTCATGGCGGCCACCCAGCGCCCCGGCAGCGTCCAGGGCCTCAGCGGCGCCAGCGGTGCTCCCGCCTGGAAGACGATCCCGTCCTGGTATCTGATCCCGACCGCCGACAAGGTCATCCCGCCCGCCGCCCAGCGGTTCATGGCCAAGCGCGCCGGCAGCAAGGTGACCGAGATCCGCTCCTCGCACGTCGTCATGATCTCCCACCCCGACGCCGCCGCAAAGATCATCAAGTCGGCCTACGCCGCGACCCGTTGAAGGAGTCGACGCACATGAAACCGGACACCATCGTCCTCATCCACGGCTTCTGGGTCACGCCCCGCAGCTGGGAACACTGGATCACCCGCTACCAGTCCCAGGGCTTCAGAGTCCTCGCCCCGGCCTACCCCGGCTTCGAGGTGGAAGTGGAGGCACTCAACGAAGACCCCACCCCGATCGAGGAACTCACCGTCCCCTCGATCATCGCGTCCCTAGAGAAACTGATCGACGGCCTGGGCACACAGCCGATTCTCATGGGCCACTCCGCCGGCGGCGTCTTCACCCAGATCCTGCTCGACCACGGCTACGGCCGGGCCGGAGTAGCCCTCAACTCCGCGCCCACCGAAGGCGTGGCGACGCTTCCGCTGTCCCAGGTGAAAGCGGCCTTCCCGGTCCTGAAGAACCCGGCCAACCGGCACAAGGCCGTCGGCTTCACCTACGACCAGTGGCGCTACGCCTTCACCAACACC
>NZ_JBNNJZ010000357.1:0-8533 GCF_050270335.1 Streptomyces sp. NPDC059900 | reverse complement strand
GCCCTGTAGGCATCGCACCGGCGGCGCCCGGCGGGCGCCGGGCGCCGCCGGGACGCACCGAAAGGCACCGGAACATGCGGGGGCGGCCGGCGGAGAAGGGATGAGCCTTCTCCGCCGACCGCCCCTTGGCGTGCGTGCGGACGCGCCCGGAGGCGTACGTCAGGTCAGAGCTTGGCCAGCTTCGGATAGGGACTGAGGAAGCGTCCCTGACGGCCGGCGAAGTCGATGACCACGGCTTCTTCGCCTTCGACTCCGACGATCCGTCCGAGTCCGTACTGGTCGTGAGAGACCCGGTCGCCCACGGCGAACTGCTCGATGGGCGGTGCGGGCGGCGGCGGAACGTTAAAGGGGCTGTTCGGCAGGTGGCGTCGGGTACCGGGGGGCCTCGTCATGTTCCGAGTATGCGCCCTCAGGCCCCTGCCGCACCATGCTCCGACCTCACACGGTCCTCACATCGGCATCAAACCGACACACAATCCCGGTTTCCCCGTAGCGTTACGTAGTTGGTTCGTGGCACCGCGCGCACAACTGTGCCCCACAAGCCCCGTCGGTGCTCAGAACAGGGCACTGTAGGCATTCAGGGCGGGCTGCCCGCCGAGGTGGGCGTACAGGACGGTGGCGTCGCGCGCGATCTCGCCCCTGTCCACCAGATCGATCATCCCGGCCATCGACTTCCCCTCGTAGACGGGGTCGGTCACCATGCCTTCCGTACGGGCCGCGAGCCGCATCGCCTCCAGGGTCGCCTCGTCGGGGAGCCCGTAGGTGCCCGCGTGGTAGCGCGCGTCCAGCTCGATGTCGGCGTCCTTCACCTCGGCCTGCACGCCGATCAGTTCCGCCGTCCCGCGCGCGATCCGGGCTATCTGCTCGCGGGTGCGGTCGGGATCGGCGGAGGCGTCGATGCCGAGCACGCGCCGGGGACGGCCGCCCTCCTCCGCGAGTGCGGCGAACCCGGCGACCATGCCCGCCTGCGTCGACCCGGTCACCGAGCAGACCACGACGGTGTCGAAGAAGACCCCCAACTCGGCCTCCTGCTCGGCCACTTCGTAGGCCCAGCGGGCGAAGCCCAGACCGCCGAGCCGGTGTTCGGAAGCGCCCGCCGGGATCGCGTACGGCTTGCCGCCCGCCTCCTCGACCTCGCGCACCGCCTGCTCCCAGCTCTCCTTGATGCCGATGCCGAATCCGGCGCGTACGAGGCGTACGTCGGCGCCCGCGAGCCTGCTGATGAGAATGTTGCCGACCTTGTCGTAGACGGAATCGGGCCAGTCGACCCAACTCTCCTGGACCAGCACGCACTTGAGTCCGGCGCGGGCGGCGACGGCCGCGACTTGGCGGGTGTGGTTGGACTGCACGCCGCCGATCGAGACGAGGGTGTCGCAGCCCTGCGCGAGGGCGTCGGCCACCAGATACTCCAGCTTGCGCGTCTTGTTGCCGCCGTACGCGATGCCGGAGTTGCAGTCCTCCCGCTTGGCCCAGAGCGCGGCGCCGCCGAGGTGGTGGCTGAGCCGGTCCAGGGAGTGGACGGGCGAGGGGCCGAAGAGGAGGGGGTAGCGGGCGTAGGAGTCGAGGGCTGCGGACACGGGGGCCTCCGGGTGGGTCAGGGGTGGGCGAGTTCTTCCAGGACGCGCCAGATCTCCGTGGTCACGGCCACCGCCGCGTCCGGGTCGCCGTCCGCGCACGCGTCGATGAGCCGCTCGTGCAGCTCGGCGGAGCCGCAGGTCACGCCCTCGCCGAAGCGCTGCCTCTCCAGGCGGCGGATGAGCGGGGTGTAGCGGGTGATGGTGGCCGCGGCGGCGCCGTTGCCGCAGGCCGTGACGAGGATGCCGTGCAGGTCGTCGTCGGCCCGCAGGGCTTCCTCCACGTCGCCGGACGCGACGGCCGCCGTGAACCGGCGGTTGGCCTCGCGCAGCGCGTGGAGGTGCGCGGGTTCCAGGCGGGGCACCGCGCTGCGGGCGACGAGCTCGTGCATGGCGCGGACCACGGCGGCCGCGTCCCTGACGTCGGACGCGTCCAGTGGCGTCACACGGGTGTGGCTCTGCGGTTTGGACTCCAGGAGCCCCTCGTCCACGAGCCGCGCGAACGCCTCCCGGACAGGCCCGCGGGACAGGCCCAGCGACGCGGCGAGGTCGGCGTCCCGCACGATGCTGCCCGGCGGGATCTCCCCGCCGACGATCGCGTCACGGATCGACGCGTACGCCTGGTCCCTGAGGAGGGTGCGTCGCACCGGCTGCATGGCTCCCATGAACTGAAATGTTAGATACCAATCTCCGTCAAGAACAAGGGGCTTGAGGGCACAGACCCCCAAGCCCCTGGTCGGCACTCACTTCCGCATCCACGGCCAGTCGCTCGAAGAGCCCGCCTCGAGCAGCTGCACCATCCGGAAAGCCGCGTCCGAAAGACCCCCGAACACATGGCGGTTGCCCGTGCCGGACTCGCCGTGGCCCACGCGGTAGCCCGCCAGGTTCCAGGTGTAGACCGGGATGTGCGCCGGAACCTGCTCGGTCGGGTCACCGTGGTAGTTGTACGTCGCCTGCTCGTCGGTGACGATCAGGACGCGGTCGTGCTTCTTGTAGAAGCGGCTCACCGCTTCGGTGGTGTTCGTGCCGCCGAGGCTGCCGAAGCGCTCCAGGATCTTCAGGACCGACTCGCCCTTGCGGTACTTCACCCGGGCACTGCTCGTGCCGAACTCGACCAGGTCCGCGTTTGCCGCCCGCAGCGCGAGCGCCGTGCCGAAGACCGCGGCCGCGTCCGCGCGGCTCAGCTGCGAACGGTCCGAGAGCAGCGACCACATCGAGCCGGAGCGGTCCACCAGGACCAGCGAACGTCCCGGCAGCGCGGGCACGTTGGCCAGCGAGTGGCCGAGCGCCTGCTCCAGCGGGTAGGCCCAGCGCAACGACGGCGCGTGCTGGTACGCGGCGAGGTAACGGAAGGGGAACTGCCGCGACTTCGCGACCTGCGCCGGGTCCGCGAGCTTCGCCGCGACGACGGCCGCCACCTCGTCCGAGACGCCCGCCTCGTCGAAGTTGCGCAGGTTGCGGACCAGCGCCATCACGCCCATGGACGGGATGACCGCTTCCCAGGCCGCCTTGTCCATCGGCCCCTGGAGCCAGCCCGCGAGCGCCTCCCACGTCATGCCCGCCGCCGCGAGCCGCTCGGCGCCGCCCGCGCCGGTGACCACCGCGCGCCGCCCGGCCACCGGCACCGCCATCAGCTCGCGGTGCGCGGCAAGGACGCGGGCGGAGGCAGGCGGCAGTGCGGTGTCGGGGTGGTGGCGGCGGTCGAGCGCGTACCGGAAGAGGGCGCCCTGCCACGGCTTGTCCGGGTCGGGTGCGGCGTGCACGAGGTTGAGGATGTCGCCGAAGCGGTAGCCCTTGGACGCCGTGTCGTACTTGAGCAGCGCCTTCTCGCCGTACAGCCGGCGTACGGCGTCGGCGATGCCGCGCTTGACGGGCTTGGGGATGTTCCGGCCGTACGCCGCCGTCCAGTATCCGAGCAGTTCGCCGGGCTCGTCCGGGCGCCGCAGCACGGAGGCGACGACCGAGCGGTTGGCGGGGCCTTCGGCGGCACCGGCGTCGAGGCGCGCCTTGACGTACTCGGCGGCGCCGACGATCGCGGCCGTGCGCATGTTGCCCTCGCCGCGCAGCCAGCCGAGCAGGTCCGCGGTCCACTGAGGGTCCTCGACGGCGAGGCGGCGCACGAGCGTGGCGAAACGGTCGTCGCGGGCGTCCCCGGTCTCGTAAAAGGTCTGCTGGGAAACGAAATTCGCCACCGCGAGCAGAAAGAGCTCGGAACGGGGGTCGCGGATACGGCCCCGGCCGCCCTGGTGTGTCGGTGCGATGCGCCCGGTCGACTTCACGGCGGAAGTGACCAGCGCCTTCGCAGACTTGGTGTTGAAGCGTGCCATGTGAATTCCCCCGAATTCAGAATTACTGCCTCCCGAGATCAAAGTGGCGGCGGCGTCGTTTCATCGGAAGAAGTAGCCGCCGCCCGCGCACCGGGAGGAGTTTCACTCTAAGAGAGCGGCCTTTCGGGGGACCAATGCTTTTTCGGCGACCGCCGGTCGGTGACCGCCGTTCAGGGGCGCTGCCGCCGCCAGGGTCCCGTGATCGCCAGCATGATTCCGGGGGTCTGGATGTTGGCGTAGAGCGTCTTGCCGTCGGGCGAGAAGGTGACGCCGGTGAACTCGCTGTAGGAGGGTTCCTCCGGGGTGCCCGCGTTGAGTTCGTTGCGCGCGATCGGGTACGTACGGCCGCGCTCGGTCGCCCCGAAGAGGTGCTGGACGCCCTCGCCGTCCTCGGCGATGACGAGGCCGCCGTACGGGGAGACGGTGATGTTGTCGGGGCCGTCGAAGGCGCCGTCCTTCGAGGGGTCGGGATTGACGCCGAGCAGGACCTTCAGGGTGAGGGTGCGGCGCGAGGGGTGGTAGAACCACACCTGCCCGTCGTGCTGGACGGGGCTCTCGTCGCGGGCGTACGAGGCGACGATGTAGACGCCGCCGTCGCCCCACCACATGCCTTCGAGCTTGCGGGCGCGCGTGATGTCGCCGTCGTCGAACTGCTCGCGCACCGGGACCGTGCGCGCGTCGCGGTCCGGGACCTCGATCCAGTCCACGCCGTACACGGTGCCGATCCTGGTGGCGCGGGAGAGGTCGTCCACGAAGCGGCCGCCGGAGTCGTAGCACTTGGGCGCCTTCAGGACGCCCGCCTCGTCGGAGAGGGTGCGCAGCTTGCCGCGGCCGTGCCGGAAGCCGTGCGGCGGGGTCCAGCGGTAGAGCAGGCCGTTCGGCCCGGAGGCGTCCTCGGTGAGGTAGAGGTGGCCGCGTTTGGGGTCGACGACGACGGCTTCGTGGGCGTAACGGCCGAGCGCCTTGACCGGCTTCGGTGCGCGGTTGGCCCGCCGGTCGTGGGGGTCGACCTCGAAGACGTAGCCGTGGTCCTTGGTCATGCCGTTCTTGCCGGCCCGGTCCTCGGTCTCCTCGCAGGTCAGCCAGGTGCCCCAGGGAGTGCTGCCGCCCGCGCAGTTGGTGGCGGTGCCCGCTATGCCGACCCATTCGGCGACGTGTCCGTCACGGCGGACCTCGACGACGGTGCAGCCGCCCGCGGCCGCCGGGTCGTAGACGAGGCCTTCGGTGAGCGGGACCGGGTGCGGCCACTTGGCGCGGGGGCCTGCCAGCTCGTGGTTGTTGACGAGCAGCGTCGTGCCGCGCGGTCCCTCGAAGGTGGCCGTGCCGTCGTGGTTGGACGGCGTGAATTCGCCGCTCTCCAGCTTCGTCTTCCCGCTGTGGGTCAGGACGCGGTACGAGAATCCGGCGGGCAGCGCGAGCAGGCCGTCCGGGTCGGGGACCAGGGGGCCGTAGCCGGGGGCGCCGCCGAGCGCGTCGGCCCCCTGATCCCCGTCTTCCGTGGTCTCCTGGGCGGCGAGCGCGCCGGGCGCCGTGGCGAGCGCGCCGACGCTGCCGGCGAGGGCGACGCCCGCGCCGGTGATCGCGGAGCGTCTGGCGAAGTCCCTGCGGGTGAGCGACATGATGTCTCCTCGGGCGGGTGCAAGGGGCCGGGGCGCGGCCGGGCTGCTGTCGGCGTCACATTCGCGCTCACGTATAAACGGCGGTTGAACACTGTCCGACGTCGAGGGGCTTCCTTCCATGAACCTGCCTGCCACCGGCCGCCGTGTCCTGATCAGCGGGGCCTCCAGGGGCCTGGGCCGCGCACTCGCACAGGCCTTCGCCGACAACGGCGACCGTGTCGCGGTGCACTTCGGCTCGCGCGAGGAGGAGGCGCGCGCGACGCTCGCGTCCCTGGCGGGCGAGGGCCACGTCCTGGTGGGCGGGGACCTGTCGGACCCGGCGGGCGCCGCGGACGTCGCAGGGCGGGCCGCCGCCGCGCTCGGCGGCAGCCCCGACGTCCTGGTGAACAACGCCGCCGTGAACCTGCCGCATCCCCTCGCCGACACGTCGTACGAGGACTGGGCGGCGCTCTGGCAGCGGCACGTGTCGGTGAACCTCCTGGCCACGGCGAACCTCAGCCACCTGGCGGCCCGCGGCATGATCGACCGGGGCACGGGCGGCAGGATCGTGAACATCGGCTCGCGCGGCGCGTTCCGCGGGGAGCCCGACCACCCGGCCTACGGGGCGACCAAGGCGGCCGTCCACGCCCTCGGCCAGTCCCTCGCGGTGTCGCTCGCGCCGTACGGGATCGCGGTGGCCTCCGTGGCGCCCGGCTTCTTCGGGACGGAGCGGGTGGCGCACCGGCTGAGCGGCGAGGAGGGCGCGGCGATCCGCGCGCAGAGCCCGTTCGGGCGGGCGGGCACGGCGCAGGAGATCGCCGCGGCGGTGCTGTGGCTGGCCTCGCCGGTCGCGGAGTGGGCCTCGGGCACGGTCCTCGACCTCAACGGGGCTTCACATCTGCGTACGTGACCCGGTGGTTCCGCGCCCATGAGCCGCGGATCGGACGAGACGCGGAAGAGACTTCGTAAACCTTCGGAAATCTTCGTAAACAAGGTCAACGGGCGCGGATCACCCGCAATGCCAAGATTTCGTGCAGAACGCCTTGACCCGCCATCCACACGGCAATAGACATCCCCTACCTGCATCACCCGTTTGGGGAGGCGAGCCGCGTGGACGCTTCGCAGGCACGCAGCCTCCATGAGGGCCTGCTGATGAAGCTGGCCAATGTCACCGGTGTCGGCATCGGGAAGGACGAGCACTCGGGGTCGGACGTGATCGTCGTGTTCGTCGTCCGCAAAGTGCCCCGCGACCGGCTCCGGGACGAAGACGTGATTCCGGCAGAGCTCGAAGGCGTCCCCGTGCGCGTCCTCGCCATCGGCGAGCCCGCGGCGCAGTAGGACAGCCCGCGCGAGCGGACCGGAACTCCACCCTTCAACCAAGGGGAAGAGGTGGTCTGGCGTGGTGAGCCAGCCCGAATTGATGCGAGGACCCACCGGCGGTCAGATCAGTGACAGCTCGCGCCAGCAGGCGACAGGGGACTTCCTGGGCCCCCAGACGTCCCTGGCCAACGTCGTCGGCTTCGGCCACGGCGTGAAGTGGATCGACGGAGAGCCCACCGGCGAACCCGCGGTCATCGTGTTCGTGACCCAGAAGGTTCCGGAGTCCATGCTCCCGGAGCGGGACGTCATTCCCGCCCAGATGGACGACGGCACCCCCACCGACGTCGTCGCCGTCGGCCACGTCGCCGCACAGCGACAGCAGCGCAAGGCGAGCCGCGCCGACGACCGCTCGGTCACGTACGGCCCCGACGGCGGCGTGAGCGAGCAGCTCGCGGGCCTTTCGCAGCCCATGCTGGAAGAGCTCCAGGGGCTCGGCGCGTTCGAGCCGCAGCTCCTCAAGCGCCGGATGCGCCCGTGCCCCTCCGGCTTCTCGGTCGGCAACGTACGCGTGACGGCAGGCACGCTCGGCAGCGTGGTCTACGACTTCCTGCCCGGCGCCTCCGTCGACCCGCCGGGCGCCGGCCTCGGCGTACCGGCGAAGTTCTACATCCTGTCCAACAACCACGTCCTCGCCGACTCCAACCGCGCCCAGCTGGGCAGCGCGATCGTGCAGCCGGGTGTCTTCGACGGCGGCCAGGACCCCGCGGACCGCATCGCGACCCTGGAGCGCTTCATCACGATCCAGTTCGCCCCGCAGATCCCGCTGGAGCGGCACAACAACGTCGTCGACGCCGCGCTCGGCACCGTCGACTTCCAGGACGCGACCCGTGAGACGTACTTCAGCGGTGCGCCCCGGGCCTGGCGCCGCAAGGCGAACGTCGCGGTCGGCGACCTGGTGAAGAAGACCGGCCGTACGACCAACATCTCCTTCGGCCGGATCATCGCCGTCGACGCGACCATCGACGTCAACTACGGCACGGCGGGCACAGCCCGCTTCAAGGACCAGATCCTGACGACGAACATCTCGGCGGGCGGCGACTCGGGGTCCCTGGTGACCTCGCTCGACAACGTCGCGCTCGGCCTGCTGTTCGCCGGTTCCTCGACCGTCACCGTGCTCAACCACTTCGAGAACGTCCGCGCGCTGCTGCGGGTCGAGGTCTCCGAACAACTGGCCTGACCGGTCGCACCACGAGAGGAGGGGTTTCATGACCACTCAGGCACGCAAGCAGAAGGGCCAGAGCCGCGCGGAGCACCACTTCCACAATCCGCAGGGCGCCGAGGTCAAGACGCGTGACGAGGCATTCGCCGCGCCCCAGGAGGTGTCCGCCGAGGCGGTCGCCACCTCGTGCAAGCTGGAGCTGCACAACGGCGCGATCACCTTCGCCATGGAGGTGAAGTTCAACCCGAACACCTACCCGCACGTGGTGACCGGCGGCCAGATCACCTCCGGCATCTGCGGCGCCCCGTGGGAGATCACGGGCGGCGTCATGGGCGACAGCATCCGCCTGGACGCCAAGCGCACCGGCCAGGGCTCCTGCGCCGACACGATCACGATCGTCGGCGAGTACCAGAACCCTCCGGCGTACCGGGGTACGTACGGGTTCAACGGCGCGACGTCGTCGTTCAAGCACACGACGCTGTACCAGTGCTGAGC
>NZ_JBNNJZ010000356.1:0-8550 GCF_050270335.1 Streptomyces sp. NPDC059900 | reverse complement strand
GGGATTGGGGAGAGCCCCGCAGGGACCGCCCTGACCCGCCCCCTACGCGATCCGGTCCATGACGATCGGCGTCGCCGAGAAGCCCGTGCCCTCCGCTGCGATGTCGAAGGCACCCTCCACCGCCTGCAAGGCGTACTCGAAGCGCTCGGGGGTGTCCGTGTGCAGGGTCATCAAGGGCTGGCCCGCGGTCACGGCCGCGCCGGGCTTCGCGTGGAGCTCCACACCCGCGCCCGCCTGGACCACGTCCTCCTTGCGCGCGCGCCCCGCACCCAGACGCCACGCGGCGACACCGACGTCGTACGCGTCGAGGCGGGTCAGGACACCCGACGACGGCGCCGTCACGACGTGCGTCTCCCGGGCCACCGGGAGCGTCGCGTCCGGGTCGCCGCCCTGGGCGGAGATCATCCGGCGCCACACATCCATCGCGGAGCCATCGGCCAGCGCCTTCGCCGGGTCGACGTCCTTGAGACCCGCCGCGTCCAGCATCTCCCGCGCCAGGGCGAGGGTCAGCTCGACCACGTCCGAGGGCCCGCCGCCCGCGAGGACCTCGACCGACTCGCGGACCTCGAGCGCGTTGCCCGCCGTCAGGCCGAGCGGCGTGGACATGTCCGTCAGGAGCGCCACCGTACGGACGCCGTGGTCCGTGCCGAGGCCCACCATCGTGGACGCCAGCTCACGCGCGTCCTCCAGGGTCTTCATGAAGGCGCCGGTGCCGACCTTCACGTCCAGGACCAGCGAGCCCGTACCCTCGGCGATCTTCTTCGACATGATCGAGGAAGCGATCAGCGGGATCGCCTCCACCGTGCCGGTCACGTCCCGCAGCGCGTACAGCTTCTTGTCGGCGGGGGCCAGGCCGTCGCCCGCCGCGCAGATCACCGAGCCGACGCCGTCGAGGACCGAGAGCATCTCCTCGTTCGAGAGGAGTGCCCGCCAGCCGGGGATCGCTTCCAGCTTGTCCAGGGTGCCGCCCGTGTGGCCGAGGCCCCGGCCCGACAGCTGCGGGACCGCCGCGCCGCACGCCGCGACCAGCGGGGCGAGCGGCAGCGTGATCTTGTCGCCGACGCCGCCCGTGGAGTGCTTGTCGGCGGTGGGGCGGGAGAGGGACGAGAAGTCCATGCGCTCGCCGCTCGCGATCATCGCGGCCGTCCAGCGGGCGATCTCGCCGCGGTTCATGCCGTTCAGGAGGATCGCCATGGCGAGGGCCGACATCTGCTCGTCGGCGACCGCGCCGCGGGTGTACGCGTCGATGACCCAGTCGATCTGCTCGCCGCTCAGCTCGCCCCGGTCCCGCTTCGTACGGATGACGGAGATGACGTCCATGGCATAACCCCTCTTTGCGCATTAAAACGGTGAGGCGACTCTACGCGCATAGAGCCGCGAGATGAAGACGGCCCCCGCCTGAAGATCCACAACAGGCAGGGGCCGTAGGTCAGTTCAAGTGCTCCGGGCCGAACGCGTCCGGCAGCATGTCCCCCAGTGACCGGATTCCGGCGGCCGTCTCCAGGAGGAGCGCGGGGCCGCCGAACTCGTAGAGCAGCTGGCGGCAGCGGCCGCACGGCATCAGGATCTCGCCCTTGCCGTCGACGCAGGTGAAGTGCGTCAGGCGGCCGCCCCCGGTGAGCTGGAGCTGCGAGACGAGGCCGCACTCGGCGCACAGACCGAGGCCGTACGAGGCGTTCTCGACGTTGCAGCCCGACACCGTGCGGCCGTCGTCCACGAGGGCCGCGGCACCGACCGGGAAGCCCGAGTAGGGCGCGTACGCACGGGACATGGCCTCGCGCGCAGCGTCCCGCAGCGCGTCCCAGTCGGTCTCGGTCACGTTCCTTGACCCTTTCGGTAGGGCTGGCCGTCCGCCTTCGGCATGCGCAGCCGCTGGGCGGAGAGCGAGAGCACGAGCAGCGTGACGACGTACGGCGTCGCGGTGACGACCTGGTTGGGCACCTCGTCGGTCAAGCCGTACCACGCGAACATCAGCGCCGAGACCGCCGCGGTGATCACCGCGGGGACGTAACGCTTGCGCCATACGAGGTAGATCGCGCCGATGACCAGCAGGATCGCGAGCAGCAGGAGCAGCGCGTGCACGTTCGTGCCGCCACCCCGGAGCTTCAGGCTGTCGGTGTAACCGAACAGGCCCGCACCGAGCGCGAGTCCGCCCGGCATCCAGTTGCCGAAGATCATCGCGGCGAGGCCGATGTAGCCGCGCCCGCCGGTCTGGCCCTCCAGGTAGATGTTCGAGCCGACGAGCGACAGGAACGCGCCGCCGAGTCCGGCGAGACCGCCGGAGATGACCACGGCGAGGTACTTGTACTTGTAGACGTTCACGCCGAGGGACTCGGCCGCGACCGGGTTCTCGCCGCAGGAGCGCAGGCGCAGGCCGAACGACGTGCGCCAAAGCACCCACCAGCTGATCGGCACCATCGCGACGGCGATGACGGTCAGCGGCGAGAGGTTCGTGATCAGGCCGCCGAGCAGGCCCGCGATGTCGGAGACCAGGAACCAGTGCTTCTCGTTGAGGTCCTGGAGCCAGTCGGACAGGCCCGGTACGGAGAAGGTGCCCAGCGAGTCCACCGGCGGCGATTGCTTGGACGTACCGCCCTTCTCGCCCTCGAAGGCGAAGGTGGAGAGGTAGCGGGTGACGCCCAGGGCGAGGATGTTGATGGCCACACCGGAGACGATGTGGTTGACGTTGAAGGTGACCGTCACGATCGCGTGCAGGAGGCCGCCGAGCGCGCCGCCGAGGATGCCGAAGACGATGCCGACCCACGGACCCCACTGGTAGCCGGCGAACGCGCCGAACCAGGTGCCGAGGATGAGCATGCCCTCAAGACCGATGTTGACCACGCCCGCGCGCTCGGCCCACAGACCGCCGAGGCCCGCGAGGCCGATCGGCACGGCGAGCCGCAGCGCGGTGGACATCTGGCCGGTGGAGGTGATGCCGTCCGCGTCGGTGATCAGCCGGACCACGGACGTCAGGACGAGGACGCCCGAGATGATCAGGAGGAGGACGGGGAGCGATATGCGGCGGCGGCCCGGCGCGGGCTGCTTGGCCGGGGGCTTGGCTACGGTTGCCGTGCTCATCGGGCAGCCACCTCCTTCACGGTGTCGTTGTTGCCGTTGCCGTTGTTGTCACGGGCGGCCGCGGCCAGTTCCTCGCCGACGCGGCGCTGCTGGCGCTTGAGGCCCCAGCGGCGTACGGCCTCGTACGAGACGACGACCGCGATCACGATGAGGCCCTGCATGATCACCGCGATCTCCTTGTCGTACGCGACCGGGGTCGCGTAGTCCAGGGCGGGCGACGCCTTGTCGAGGAAGGCCCAGAGCAGCGAGGCGAACGCGATGCCGACCGGGCTGTTGCGACCCAGGAGCGCGATGCCGATGCCGGTGAAGCCGAGGCCCGCGGGGAAGCTGAGGCTGTAGGTGTGGGTGTCGCCGAGCAGGATCGGCATGCCCGCGAGGCCCGCGACCGCGCCGGAGATCAGCATGGCGCTGAGCACCATGCGCTTGGCGTTCACGCCGGAGGCCGCGGCGGCCGACTCGGAGGCGCCGGTGGCGCGCAGGTCGAAGCCGAAGCGGGTGCGGTTGAGGACGAGCCAGTACAGGACGCCCGCGAGCGCGGCGACGATCACGAAGCCGTAGATCTCGCCGGACTCGCCCATGCTGATGCCGGGGAACCAGCCGGACTCGTGCATCTCGCCGGTGGTCTGGTTGTTGCCGACCGGGACACCGAAGTTCTCGGTGAGGGTCAGGTAGCCGATGACGCTCGTCGCGATGGCGTTGAGCATGATCGTCGCGACGACCTCGCTGACTCCGCGGGTGGTCTTGAGGATGCCCGCGATGCCCGCCCAGAAGGCGCCGGTGAGCATGGCGACCAGCATCAGGAGCGGGATCTGGAGCGGTGCGGGCAGCGCCACGTGCGCGCCGACGACCGCGGTGACCATCGCGGCCAGGCGGTACTGCCCGTCCACACCGATGTTGAACAGGTTCATGCGGAAGCCGACGGCCACCGCGAGCGCGGCCAGGTAGTACATCCCGGCCTGGTTGATGGTCAGGACCTGGACGTCGGAGTAGCTGATCTGCTCCAGCATCAGGGTGTACGGCTCGATCGGGTTCTTGCCCGAAGCGAGCAGCACGACCGAGGTCAGCGCCACGGCCACGACAAGGGCGATGACCGGTCCGGCCACCGCGAGGAGCACGCGCTCCTTGTCGAACTTCTTCATCGGGCCTCGTCCTCCGAAGTCTCGGCAGAGCCCTCTTCGGGGTCTTCTTCTACGTGTTCGAGGTGGCCGGAAGCCGCACCCGTCATCGCCGAGCCGAGCTCCTCCGGCGTGACGGTGGCCGGGTCGGCGTCGGCGACGAGCCGCCCGCGGTAGATCACGCGGAGGGTGTCGGAGAGGCCGATCAGCTCGTCCAGGTCCGCCGAGATCAGCAGGACGGCGAGTCCTTCGCGGCGGGCCTCGCGGATCTGGTCCCAGATCTGGGCCTGCGCGCCGACGTCCACACCGCGGGTGGGGTGGGCGGCGATCAGGAAGCGGGGCTTGTGGCTCATCTCGCGGCCGACGATCAGCTTCTGCTGGTTGCCGCCGGACAGCGAGGCGGCGGTGACGTCGATGCCGGGCGTGCGGACGTCGTACTGCTCGACGATGCGCCGGGTGTCGGCCTGCGCGCCCTTGGGGTCGAGCCAGAAGCCGCCCTTGCCGCGGGAGTTGGGCTTCTCGGTGACGTGACCGAGGATGCGGTTCTCCCAGAGCGGCGACTCCAGGAGGAGGCCGTGGCGGTGGCGGTCCTCGGGGATGTAGCCGACGCCCTGCTCGCGGCGGTGGCGCGTGGCGAGGTCGGTGATGTCCTTGCCGGCCATGCGGATAACGCCGGAGTCGGCGTGCTTGAGGCCGATGAGCGCGTCGATCAGCTCGGTCTGGCCGTTGCCCTCGACGCCCGCGAGACCCAGGACTTCGCCCTCGTGGATGGTGAAGGAGATGTGGTCGAGGAGGGCGCGGCCCGACTCGCCGTCGGCGAGCAGCTTGAGCTCCTCGACCTCGATCATCGCCCGGTCGGTGACCGTCGACTCGGCCGTCTCCGGGGTGGGCAGTTCGCTGCCCACCATCAGCTCGGCGAGCTGGCGCGGGGTCGTCTCGGAGGGGATCGCCGTGCCGACGGTCGTGCCGCGCCGGATGACGGTGATGTCGTCGGCCACGGACAGGACTTCGCCCAGCTTGTGGGAGATGAAGATGACGGACAGGCCCTCGGACTTCAGCTCGCGCAGGTTGTCGAAGAGCGCGTCGACCTCCTGCGGCACGAGGACCGCGGTCGGCTCGTCGAGGATCAGCGTGGTGGCGCCGCGGTAGAGGACCTTGAGGATCTCCACGCGCTGGCGGTCGGCGACGCCGAGGTCCTCGACCATGGCGTCGGGGCGCACCCCGAGGCCGTACCGCTCGGATATCTCGGCGATCTTGCGGCGGGCGGCACCGCCGATGCCGTGCAGCTTCTCGCTGCCGAGAACGATGTTCTCCAGGACCGTGAGCTGGTCGGCGAGCATGAAGTGCTGGTGGACCATGCCGATGCCGCGCGCGATGGCGTCGGCGGGGCTGGAGAAGCTCACCTGGGTGCCGTCGACCGCGATGGTGCCCTCGTCCGGCTTCTGCATGCCGTAGAGGATCTTCATCAGGGTGGACTTGCCCGCGCCGTTCTCGCCGACGAGGGCGTGCACGGTGCCCTTGCGGACGATCAGGCGGATGTCGTGGTTGGCCACGACGCCCGGGAAGCGCTTGGTGATGCCGGTGAGTTCAACGGCAACGGCCTGTGCGGTGGGCTTGCCCTTGTCGGGGCGGGTGGACGCGTCGATGGCGCACTCTCCTCGGGAATCCTCAGGAAAGGGGCCACCTACGCGCGTAGCGCCCCTGGTTCGACGGGAGTTGAGCTGTGGGCCGCGCGAACGGGGCGCGGGGGAAACCATCGTCCCCCACACCCCGTTCCGCGACCATCACGCTGTTGTTACGGCTGTGGCGACCGCCGTCGAAGCGGTCACCGCGGCCGTCGTCACGGCTGGTCCTGCCGGTACTGCCGGTCTTGCTGCTACCGGTGACGGCTGCCGTTACGGCGTCGTCTTGACCTTGATCTTGCCGCTGGTGATGCCCTCTTCGGCCTTCTTCAGCGCGGCCTGGACATCGGCCATCTTCTTGAACTCCGGGTTCGAGTCGGCGAGCGCGACGCCACCGGACTTCAGGTCGGCGCGGACGACGCCGCCCTCGGCGTTGTCCTCGGCGACGGACTTCGCCAGGTTGTAGACCGACCCGGCGACGTCCTTCGTCGCGGAGGTCAGGATGTACTTCTTGTACTTGGCGAGCGTGTCCTGCTTGTACTGGTCGGAGTCGACGCCGATCGCCCAGACCTTCTTGGCGGCCGCGGCCTCGATGACGCCCTGACCGGAGAGACCGGCCGCGTGGTAGACCACGTCGGCGCCGTCCTCGATCTGACCCTGCGCGGCGGTCTTGCCCTTGTCGGGGCTGGTGAAGCCGCCGTCCTCGGCCTTCTCCGTCAGGTACTGCTTGACGACCTTGACCTTGGGGTTCGTGTCCTTGACGCCCTGGGTGAAGCCGGCCTCGAACTTGTGGATGAGCGGAACGTCCACGCCGCCGACGAAGCCGACGGTCTTGCTCTTGGTCGTCTTGGCGGCGGTGACGCCCGCGAGGTACGAGGCCTCCTGCTCGCTGAAGACCAGGTCCGCGACGTTCTTGGCCTTGACGGTCTCGTCGTCGACGATGCCGAAGGTGACCTTCGGGTACTTCGCCGAGACCTCCTTGACCGCCGGGGCGTAGGCGTAACCGACGCCGATCACCGGGTTGTAGCCCTGCTTGACGAGCTCGGTGAGGCGCTGGGTCTTGTCGGCGTCCGACTCCCCGTCGCTCGGCTCGACGGCCTTCTTGCCGATCTTCAGCTCTGTGGCAGCCTTGTCCATACCGGCCGTCGCGGCGTCGTTGAAGGACTGGTCGCCCTTGCCGCCGACGTCGTACGCGATGGCGACGCCCTTGCTCTTGCCGTCGTTCTTGGAACCGGCGGCATCGCTGGACGTGCCGCCGCAGGCGGTGGCGGAGACGGCGAGGGCGGCGGTGGCTACACCCGCTGCGGCAATTCGGGAAACCCGGCGCATAGAGAGGAACTCCTTATGTACAAGCAAGCACAAGCACGTACGAGCGCCTCACCTGGCGCTGATTTCGCCGCAGCGTAACGCGCGTAGACCTGACATAAGAACCCTTCTGTCCCGTCCGTTATCGAGCTGTGGCCGCGAGGTTGCGCGAGCATGTACGCAGTGTGGGGCGCCCCTCACGCAAGGGGCGCCCCACCTGTCGTCACGTTCTGCGGCTACGTCCTGCCGCGAGGCTCACGGCGTGGTCTTGACCGTGACCTTGCCGTCGACGATGTCCTTCTCTGCCTTCTCCACGGCGGCGACCACGTCCTTCATCGCCGTGTACTTCGGGTTCGTGTCGGCGAACCCGACGCGGCCCGACTTCAGGTCGTAGCGCTGCTCGCCGGTGATCGGCTTGCCCTCGACGACCGACTTGGTCAGGTCGTAGACGGCGCCGCCGACGTCCTTGAGGGCCGAGCCGAGGATGTAGTCCTTGTACTTGGCCAGGGCCTTCTGCTTGTACTGGTCGGAGTCGACGCCGATCGCCCACACCTTCTGCGAGCCGGCCTCCTGGATCACGCCCTGCCCCGAGAGGCCCGCCGCGTGGTACAGCACGTCGGCGCCCGACTCGATCTGGCCGCTGGCCGCGTTCTGGCCCTTGTCGGGGCTGGAGAAGCCGCCGTCCTCGGGCTTCTCCGTCAGATACTGCTTCTCGATCTTGACCTTGGGGTTCGTGTCCTTGACCCCCTGCACGAAGCCCGCCTCGAACTTGTGGATGAGCGGGATGTCCACGCCGCCGATGAACCCGACGTGATCGGCCTTGGTCGCCTTCGCGGCGGCGACACCCGCCAGATACGACCCCTGCTCCTCGTGGAAAACCAGATCGGAGACGTTGTCGGCCTTGACGGTGTTGTCGTCGATGATCCCGAAGGTGGTCTTCGGGAACTTCGCGGCGACCTCCTTGATGGCGGGCGCGTAGATGTACCCGACGCCGATGACCGGGTTGTAGCCCTGCTTGGCCAGCTGCTCGATCCGCTGGACCTTGTCGGCACTGGACTCGCCGTCGCCCGGCTCCATGTCCACGCCGCCGATCTTGAAGTCCTTGCGCGCCTTCTCGTATCCGGCGAAGGCGGCGTCGTTGAACGACTGGTCGCCCTGGCCGCCGATGTCGTACGCGAGACCTATGCCCTTGTCGTCGTACTTCGAGGAGCCTGAGGCCTTGTCGCCCTTCCCCTCGTCCTCCGAGGACGCCTCACTGCTGGTCTTGCCGCACGCCGATGCCGCGAGGGCGAGGGACGCCACCGCCACGGCCACTTGGGAGAGCCGTGATGCCCGGGCTCCCCGGATTCCACCGGACCCGCCGGTTCCACGAGATCCTCGACGAAGACGCATAGGACGCACCCCTTACGTTCCCCAAAGCACCCTTGGCG
>NZ_JBNNJZ010000355.1:0-8552 GCF_050270335.1 Streptomyces sp. NPDC059900 | reverse complement strand
GCCCGCATCATGATCGACGTGATCAGGCAGTTGATGCAGGACGACTTTCCGGAGCCGGTGGCACCGGCGACCAGGATGTGCGGCATCTTCGCCATGTTGGCCATGACGAAGCCGCCCTCGACGTCCTTGCCGAGCGCGACCAGCATCGGGTGATCGTCCTCGGCAGCGTCCGCGAGCCGCAGCACGTCGCCGACGTTGACCATCTCGCGATCGGAGTTCGGGATCTCGATGCCGACCGCGGACTTGCCGGGGATGGGGCTGATGATGCGGACATCGGGGCTGGCGACCGCGTACGCGATGTTCTTGGCCAGCGCCGTGATCTTCTCGACCTTCACGGCCGGGCCCAGCTCGATCTCGTACCGCGTGACCGTCGGACCGCGCGTGAAGCCGGTGACGTCCGCGTCGACCTTGAACTCCTTGAAGACGTTGCTGAGCGAGGCGACGACGGCGTCATTGGCGGCACTGCGGGACTTGCCCGGGCCGCCGCGCTCCAGGAGGTCGAGCTTGGGCAGCGAGTACGTGATGTCGCCGGCGAGCTGAAGCTGCTCGGCGCGCGGCGGGAGGTCCCGCTGCTTGTCCGACGGCGCCTTGGTCAGGTCCGGCACCGAGGAATCGGAGGAGCCGGACGAGCCGGCGGACTCGCCGGGCTTCTTGCGCCGCACGCCGGGCGGCGGCGCGTCCACGGCGCGGGCGGGGCTTTCGCCGGCCTGCGAGGGGCTTTCGGTGGCACGCGCGCCCGGCACCGGCACCGAGCTCTCCGAGCTCTCGGTGGACTTCTGGTCCCGCTCCCCGGAGACGCCCTGCGTGAGGTCGGCGACCAGCGGCGAGGGCGGCATGCCGTTCAGGACGGCGCCGTCCAGGGCGGCGGCAGCGGCGGCGGCCACGTCCACCGCGTCCATCGGCCGGTCGAGCGAAGGCTGCGAGGACGCCCTGCGGGGCCTGCGCCGCCGGGTGAGCGCCTCCTCCTCCGCCCGGTCGGGGTCGTAGGGCTCGTCGGCCGCCGGGCGCCTGCGCGAGCGCGCGGGCAGCGCCTCGCGCCACTGCTCCTCGTACCGCTCGTCGTCCGCGTAGTCCCCCTGCACCTCTTCGGGCTCCGGCTGGACGATGCCGAGCTTGATGCCCAGCAGCCTCAGCCGCTGCGGGATGGCGTTGACGGGCGTCGCCGTGACCACGAGCAGCCCGAAGACGGTCAGCAGGACCAGCAGCGGTACGGCGAGGACCTCGCCCATGGTGAAGATCAGCGGGGTGGACGTGGCCCAGCCGATGAGGCCGCCCGCGTCCCTTATGGCCGCCATGCCGTCCGCTCGGGCGGGCGAGCCGCAGGCGATGTGCACCTGGCCGAGCACGCCGATGACGAGCGCGGACAGGCCGATCACGATGCGGCCGTTCGCCTCGGGCTTCTCGGGGTGCCGGATCAGGCGTACGCCGATGACCGCGAGCAGTATCGGAAGGAGCAGATCGAGGCGGCCGAACGCGCCGGTCACCAGCATCTCGACGAGATCACCGACGGGACCGCGCAGATTCGACCACGTGCCCGCGGCGACGATCAGCGCGACGCCGAGCAGCAGCAGCGCGACGCCGTCCTTGCGGTGCGCCGGGTCGAGCCCCTTGGCGCCTCGCCCTATGCCGCGGAACAGCGCACCCACGCTGTGCGCGAGACCGAGCCACAGGGCGCGCGCGAGGCGGTACACGCCGCCCGTGGGACTGGGCGCCGGCTTGGGTGCGGGCTTCTTCGCCGCGGCTTTCTTGGCGGGCGCCTTCTTCGCCGGAGCCTTCTTGGCGGGCGGTTTCCCGGCGGCGGCCTTCTTCGCCGGAGCCTTCGTGGGCGCGGCCGCCTTCTTCGCGGGCGTCTTCTTGGCTGCGGACGGACGTGAGGCCATGGGACCGAGGTTACCGGTGGAGACCACTGCGGACACGTGTGCCCACTGCTTCACCCGTTTGTGTCGCCCTTGCGGGGGCGGTGAACTGACGGACGTTCACCGCTCCCGGTCCCGCTTTCGCCCGGTTACGCACCGGTTCAGTTCTGCGAGGACACCGAAGGCGCACCGCTGCCGGTGCCCGGTTCCAGAGCGTCAAGAGCCCGCCTCAGGCCGGTGAGTTTGCGTTCGAGATGGGCCGCGGTGGCGACGGCGGCGGCATCCGCCGACTCGTCGTCCAGCTGTTTCGACAGCGCCTCCGCCTGTTCCTCGACGGCCGCCAGGCGCGCCGAGAGCTCGGCGAGAAGCCCCGCGGGCTCCTTGGCGTCACCCGCCGTGGACTTGCCGCCGCCTTCGAGCTGGAGACGCAGCAGCGCTGCCTGCTCCCGCAGTTGGCAGTTCTTCATGTACAGCTCTACGAACACCGAGACCTTCGCGCGCAGCACCCACGGATCGAAGGGCTTGGAGATGTAGTCCACCGCCCCTGCCGCGTAACCCCGGAAGGTGTGATGCGGTCCGTGGTTGATGGCGGTGAGGAAGATGATCGGGATGTCCCGGGTCCGTTCTCGCCGCTTGATGTGCGCGGCGGTTTCGAAACCGTCCATGCCCGGCATCTGGACGTCCAGCAGAATGACCGCGAAGTCGTCCGTCAGTAGTGCTTTGAGCGCTTCCTCCCCGGACGATGCCCGTACCAGGGTCTGATCGAGCGCAGAGAGGATGGCCTCCAGCGCCAGCAGATTCTCCGGCCGGTCATCGACCAGGAGGATCTTGGCCTTCTGCACCATGGCCCGCCCTCCTCGTCCCGGCGGTACACCGGGCGCCGCCCCAGGGGACGACTCCCTTACGCCGTCCGTCCTTGTGCCGGTCATGGTAGCCGCACCCCGCCTGTCGCCACACCCTGTCACCGCGATGTCACCGTGCACGTAGCAGAAACGCAGTGGGAGACCAGAAGGTTCCCCGAATACCGCGGTCCTACACGACTTCGGCCACACTCTGTCAGCAACTCCGCGTAATGAAGCCGCTTCTCGGTCACTCCCCGCGCATCCACTGCTCCATCACCGAGAGCAGATGATCCGGGTCGACCGGCTTCGTAACGTAATCGGACGCGCCGGAGTCGATGGCCTTCTCCCGGTCGCCCTTCATCGCCTTCGCGGTGAGCGCGATGATCGGGAGCCCGGCGAACTGCGGCATCCTGCGGATCGCCGTCGTCGTCGCGTACCCGTCCATCTCCGGCATCATGATGTCCATCAGGACGACCGTCACGTCGTCGTGCTGTTCCAGGACCTCGATGCCCTCACGGCCGTTCTCCGCGTACAGCACCGAGAGCCCGTGCTGCTCCAGGACACTGGTGAGCGCGAACACGTTACGGATGTCGTCGTCGACGATGAGCACCTTCTCGCCGCCGAACTGATAGCCGGCACGAGACACGGGAGCCTCCTGCCCCGAGGTCGGCCACTGCTCCGGCGGACGCTGCTCCTGAGCCTCCCTGGCGCCCTGCCCCGGCAGCACCGGCGGCTGCTTCGAAGAGGCGTGCGCGGCGCGCTGGCGGCGCCGGAAGAGCGTGCCGGACTCCGGCGTCTCCTGCGCCTCGGGCGGCTCGACGTCCTCGCTCTGCGGCGGCTGCTCGGCCGCGGGCGGAGCCTCCTCCAGGGCGGGCCTGGACGGCGTTCCCGGCAGGGGCGCGAGCTGCGTGTAGCCCTGGGGCGGCAGTTCGCTCGGGTGCAGCGGCAAATAGAGCGTGAACGTCGAACCGCGGCCCGGTTCGCTCGCCGCGTGGATCTCTCCGCCGAGCAGACGCGCGATCTCCCGGCTGATGGAGAGCCCGAGTCCCGTGCCGCCGTACTTCCTGCTCGTCGTCCCGTCGGCCTGCTTGAACGCCTCGAAGATCACCCGCATCTTGCTGCCCGCGATCCCGATGCCGGTGTCGCTCACCGAGAAGGCGATCAGATCGGCGTCCGCGTCCCGCAGCGACCCCGCCTCCAGGAGCTGCTCGCGGATGGCGTTGGGCACATCGGCGTTGGCGTGCCGGATCACCAGCTCGACCGCTCCGGAGTCGGTGAACTTCACCGCGTTGGACAGGAGATTGCGCAGCACCTGGAGGAGCCGCTGCTCGTCCGTGTGCAGCGTGGCGGGCAGCTCCGGAGACACCCGTACGGAGAAGTCGAGCCCCTTCTCCGCAGTCAGCGGCCGGAACGTGGCCTCTACGTAGTCCACCAGTTGCACCAGGGCGATGCGCGTCGGGGAGACGTCCATCTTGCCCGCCTCGACCTTGGACAGGTCGAGGATGTCGTTGATCAGCTGGAGCAGGTCCGAGCCCGCGCCGTGGATCGTCTCGGCGAACTCCACCTGCTTGGGGGTCAGGTTGGCGTCGGCGTTGTCGGCGAGCAACTTGGCCAGGATCAGCAGCGAGTTGAGCGGCGTACGCAGCTCGTGCGACATGTTCGCCAGGAACTCGGACTTGTACCGCATCGAGACCGCGAGCTGTTCGGCGCGCTCCTCCAGGACCTGCCTGGCCTCTTCGATCTCGGTGTTCTTCACCTCGATGTCGCGGTTCTGCTGGGCAAGCAGCTCGGCCTTCTCCTCCAGTTCGGCGTTCGAGTCCTGGAGCGCCTTCTGCCGGTTCTCCAACTCCGCCGACCGCTCGCGCAGTTGCTCGGTCAGCTCCTGCGACTGCTTGAGCAGCACCTCGGTCTTCGTGTTGACGCTGATGGTGTTGACGCTCGTCGCGATCATCTCGGCGATCTGGCTGAGGAAGTCCTTCTGGATCTGCGTGAACGCCTGGAAGGCGGCCAGCTCGATCACGCCGAGGACGGTTCCTTCGAAGAGCACCGGAAGGACGATCACCTGGGCGGGCGGCGCCTCGCCGAGGCCGGACGCGATCCGCAGATAGCCGGACGGCGCGTTCTCCACGAGGATCGTGCGCCGCTCCTGCGCGGCGGTGCCGATCAGCGTCTCGCCGGGCCTGAAGGACGTCGGCATGGAGCCCATGGAGTAGCCGTAACTGCCCATCATGCGCAGTTCGTACGCGTCCTCCTGCTCGGCACCGGGCTCCGCGGCCTCGTCCGTGGGCAGGGCCAGGAAGAAGGCGCCGTGCTGTGCGGAGACCACCGGCGTCAGCTCGCTCATGATCAGCGAGGCGACGTCCGCGAGATCGCGGCGGCCCTGCATCAGACCGGAGATGCGGGCCAGGTTGCCCTTGAGCCAGTCCTGTTCCTTGTTGGCGAGGGTGGTGTCGCGGAGGTTGGCGATCATCGAGTTGATGTTGTCCTGGAGGACCTGGATCTCGCCCGCCGCGTCCACGTCGATCTTCAGGTTCAGGTCGCCGCGCGTCACCGCGGTGGCGACCTCCGCGATGGCGCGCACCTGACGGGTCAGGTTTCCTGCCATCTCGTTCACCGATTCGGTGAGGTCGCGCCACGTGCCGTCCACGTCCCGCACCCGCGCCTGACCGCCCAGCTGCCCTTCGGTGCCCACCTCGCGGGCCACGCGCGTGACCTGCTCGGCGAAGGACGACAGCTGGTCGACCATGGTGTTGATGGTGGTCTTGAGTTCGAGGATCTCGCCCCGGGCATCGATGTCGATCTTCTTGGTCAGGTCGCCCTTGGCGATCGCGGTGGTGACCATCGCGATGTTGCGGACCTGGCCGGTGAGGTTGGAGGCCATGCCGTTCACGGACTCCGTCAGGTCCTTCCACGTACCCGACACTCCGGGAACACGGGCCTGACCGCCGAGGATGCCGTCCGTGCCCACTTCGCGGGCCACTCGGGTCACCTCGTCCGCGAACGAACTCAGCGTCTTCACCATCGTGTTGACGGTGTCGGCGAGCTGCGCGACCTCGCCGCGCGCCTCGACGGTGACCTTCTTGGTGAGGTCTCCGTTGGCGACCGCCGCCGAGACCTGGGAGATGTTGCGCACCTGGCCGGTCAGGTTGTTCGCCATCAGGTTGACGTTGTCGCTGAGGTCCTTCCAGGTGCCGGTGACGCCCGGTACCCGCGCCTGACCTCCGAGGATGCCCTCCGTGCCCACCTCGCGGGCCACGCGGTTCACCTGCTCGGCGAAGTTCGAGAGCTGGTCGACCATCGTGTTCACGGTGGTGACGAGTTCGAGGATCTCGCCCTTGGCGTCGACGGTGATCTTCTTGGAGAGGTCGCCCATGGCGACGGCCGTGGTGACCTCGGCGATGTTGCGGACCTGGAGGGTCAGGTTGTTCGCCATGCCGTTCACGGACTGCGTGAGGTCCTTCCAGGTGCCCGAGACACCCTGCACCTCCGCCTGCCCGCCCAGGATGCCGTCGGTGCCCACCTCGCGGGCGACCCGCGTCACCTGCTCGGCGAAGGCGGAGAGCTGGTCGACCATCGTGTTGAGGGTGTTCTTCAGCTCCAGGATCTCGCCGCGCGCGTCCACGTCGATCTTCTGCGACAGGTCACCCCGCGCCACCGCGGTCGCGACCTGCGCGATGTTGCGGACCTGGGCGGTGAGGTTGCCGGCCATGCCGTTCACGGAGTCGGTCAGATCGCGCCACACGCCGGCCACGCCGGGCACCTGCGCCTGCCCGCCGAGACGGCCTTCCGTGCCCACCTCGCGGGCCACCCGGGTCACCTGGTCGGCGAAGGCGGAGAGCTGGTCGACCATCGTGTTGATGGTGTTCTTCAGCTCCAGGATCTCGCCGCGCGCGTCCACGTCGATCTTCTGCGACAGGTCGCCCCGCGCCACCGCCGTCGTGACCTGGGCGATCTGACGTACCTGCGACGTCAGGTTCCCTGCCATGAAGTTGACCGAATCGGTCAGTTCCTTCCAGGTGCCGCTCACGCCGTCCACGCGCGCCTGACCGCCGAGGCGGCCCTCGGTGCCCACGTCGCGGGCCATCCGCGTGACCTGGTCGGCGAACGACGACAGCTGGTCCACCATCGTGTTCACGGTGTTCTTCAACTGAAGCATCTCGCCGGAGACATCGACGGTGACCTTCTGCGACAGATCGCCGTTGGCGACCGCCGTCGTCACCTGCGCGATGTTGCGGACCTGGCCCGTGAGGTTGCGGAAGGCCGTGTTGACCGAGTCCGTCAGGTCCTTCCACGTACCGGCCGCGCCCTGCACCTGCGCCTGGCCGCCGAGCTCACCCTCGACGCCGATCTCCCGCGCGACCCGCGTCACTTCCGCGCCGAAGGCGGAGAGCTGGTCCACCATCGTGTTCACGGTGTTCTTCAGCTCGAGCATCTCGCCCGCGACGTCGACGGTGACCTTCTGCGAGAGGTCTCCGTTGGCGACCGCCGTCGTGACCGTCGCGATGTCGCGCACCTGCGTGGTGAGGTTGCGGAAAACCGTGTTCACCGAGTCGGTGAGGTCCTTCCAGGTCCCCGCCGCGCCCGGCACGTTCGCCTGGCCGCCCAGCTGACCCTCGGCGCCGACCTCGTTCGCGACGCGGGTGACCTCGTCGGCGAACGTACGCAGCGTCTCGGTCATCTGGTTGATCGTCTCGGCGAGTTGGGCCACCTCGCCGCGTGCGCTCACCGTCACCTTCTGGGACAGATCGCCGTTCGCGACGGCCGTCGTGACCTGGGCGATCCCGCGCACCTGTGCGGTGAGATTGCCGGCCATAAGATTCACCGAGTCGGTGAGGTCCTTCCACACTCCCGCCACACCAGGCACCTGTGCCTGGCCGCCGAGCTCGCCCTCGGTGCCGACTTCGCGCGCGACACGGGTCACCTCGGAGGAGAACGAAGAGAGCTGGTCCACCATCGTGTTGACGGTGTTCTTCAGCTCCAGCATCTCGCCGGCGACGTGAACCGTCACCTTCCGGGACAAGTCACCCTTGGCGACCGCCGTCGTCACGAGAGCAATGTCACGCACCTGCGCGGTGAGCCGGTACGCCATGGTGTTCACCGAATCCGTGAGGTCCTTCCACGAACCGGACATTCCACGCACCCGCGCCTGACCGCCCAGCTTGCCCTCGGTGCCCACCTCGCTGGCCACCCGCGTGACCTCGTCGGTGAACGTCGAGAGCTGGTCGACCAGGTTGTTCACCGTCCGGCCGACCTTCAGGAACTCCCCGCGCAGCGGATGGCCGCTCCCCTCGTCCGCCTGCGCCCGCAGCTCCATACGCTGCTCCAGGTCGCCCTCGGCGACCGCGGAGAGCACCCGTCCGACCTCGGAAACAGGGCGTACGAGGTCTTCGACGAGCGCGTTCGACGCGTCGATCGCCGCGGCCCACGAGCCCTCGCTCGCACCGCTCTCCAGCCGCTCCGTGAGCTTCCCCTCACGGCCGACCATGCGCCGGACGCGCGAGAGCTCGCCGGTCAGATGCAGATTCCGGTCGGCCACCTCGTTGAAGACGGCGGCGATCTCGGACATGACGTCGTCACCGGAGACCGTGAGCCGCTTGCGGAAGTTTCCGTCCCGCATGGCCGCAAGCGCCGCGAGCAACCTGTTCAGGGCCGCCGTGTCCACCGACGTCGTCGCCCCGTGGCGCGGTTTGCGCTGTTTACTGGGGGACTGTCCGTCTTTCGCACGCGTTTTAGTGCCCCGCGTCGCTGCGCCAGACTCCACTGTGTCCCTCCCGCAAGGGTCGACCGTACTGCTCGGGTTACCTGGGCTCTCTTTAGAAGCCTGCCCAGTGTTTCACCATGGCTGAACCAGGCC
>NZ_JBNNJZ010000354.1:0-8567 GCF_050270335.1 Streptomyces sp. NPDC059900 | reverse complement strand
GCCGAGGCGGGGCCGCTGCGTGAGGCCGAGGAGCGGGCCGGGGCCCGGGAGGTCGGCGTGGACACGGTGGAGTTCCTCGACCACCGCGACGGCGTGGTGGAGTACGGCCCCGGCCTGCGCCGCGACATCGTGCGCGCCATCCGCCGGCACCGGCCCGAGGTGGTGGTGACGGGCGCGTTCACCGTGCGGATGATCGCCGGTGTCACCAACCAGGCCGATCACCGCGTGGTGGGCCTCGCAGCCCTGGATGCCGCGCGGGACGCGGGCAACCGCTGGATCTTCCCGGAGCTGGCCGACGAAGGCCTCGAGCCCTGGGGCGGCGTCCGCCTCGTGTGCATGGCCGGCCCCGAACGTCCCACCCACGGCGTGGACGTCACGGGAGAGCCCCTGGAACGCGGCATCGCCTCGCTGTCCGCCCACGTCCAGTACACCAGCGGACTGGGTGAGCAGAGCTTTGAACCCCGTCCGTTCCTGACCTGGGCAGCGCGGATGGGCGGCCCCGCGCTCGGGGTCGAGGCGGCGGTCCTCTTCGACGTCCACCACCTGGCGTTCGAGGGGAAGCCGCCCTGGGAGCAGTAGGAGCCACGCCGCGCCGCCCGTTGTGCGGAGGGCCTCAACGGAAGGTCCGGCGAAGCCCGGCGGGTCGCTGGTGGCTGGTGGCGCCGGGCGCTGGCCGTGTGACGGCCCGGTGGGTTTCCCGGCGGGCAGGGCAGGCTGGTGGCGCGGGCCGGATCGGTGGCAGGGGCGGTGTGCTGCGCTGTGATCGGACAGCGGTGCGCCATGAACGGCGGGTGAGGGAGGGGGATTTGCGGTTGAACGATCCGGCAGTGATTGCGGGTGCGGTGGTGCAGCACGAGGGCGCCGTCCTGCTGATCCGCAGGTCCGTCCCCGAGGGGGATCTGGCGTGGCAATTCCCGGCGGGCAGGATCGAAGCCGGCGAGTCGCCACTGCAGGCGGCCGGGCGGGAGGCGTTGGAGGAGGCGGGGGTCGTGGTGGAGCCGTTGGCGGTGATCGGCGAGCGGCTGCATCCGGTGACGGGGCGGCGGGTCGTGTATGTCATCTGCCGCTGGCTGTCCGGTGAGCCGCGGGTGGCATCGCCGCGGGAGGTGTCCGCGGCGGAGTGGGTGACGCTGGATGAGATGCAGGCGCGGATCCCCGGCGGCGTGTACGGGCCGGTCTGGGAGTACCTGGCGGGGCCTGCCCTGCCCTGACGCATCGCGTTGTCCATCGCGCAGCGGTCAGCGGTCGTGTGTGAGTGCGGTGGCGAGTTGGGTGCGGGAGCGGATGCCGAGCTTGCGGTAGATGCGGCTCAGCACGGTTTCTACGGTCTTGACCGAGATGAACATCTGCTGGGCCGCTTCCTGGTTCGTCGCGCCGGTGCGCACGAGTTCGGCCAGCTGCAACTCGTGTTCGGTCAGGCGCCGTGGCGCGGGTGCTGCCGAGCCGCCGGGTGCGGGGGGATGGCCTGCCAGGTGGGCCAGGTGGTTGTTCGCCAGTGCGGTCCAGGGGTATGCTTCGGCGTCTTCGAAGAGCGTACGGGCCCCTTCCCACGCCGTTCGCGCAGCGGCGGCACGCCGGCGCCGGCGTTCGACACGGCCGCGCAGCAGCTGGGTGCGGCCCTCCTCGACGGGGAGGCCGAGTTCGGCGAAGGCGTGGGCCGCGTCCGCCAGGAGTTCCGCGGCCTCTTCGAGGGCGTCAACACCCTCGAGGTAGCGGCACAGGCCCCGGGCGCGGGTCAGCGCTGCACGCAGAGCGGCGTGCGCGGGGTGCGTTCCCACCCGTTCTTGCATGTGCTCCAGCAGACCGCGGGCCTCGTTTGTACGACCGCAGAGAGCGTAGGCCTCCACCGCGTCCCCCTGCCAGCGCAGCACGGCCGGATCGGCGGCCCCCGAGCGCGACTCCAGCTCCGCGACCTGCGACAGCGTCGCGGCTGCCTTCTCGACGCGACCGGTGTGCAAGAGTGCGGCGCCCAGCGCCCACAGGGCGCGTGTGGTGTGCAGTGCGTCCTGCTCCTCGCGCGAGGCGCGCACGCCGTGGGCGGCGTATCGCAGGGCGTGGGCGAAGCTGCCGCCGGAGGCCTGGGCCATGGCCGCGGTGTACCAGGCGGGGCCGGGCGAGAGGCCCGCGGCCGCCGTGAGGTCGACGGCGCGGGCCGACCAGTGCAGCGCCTGGCCACAGGCACCCCGTCCGGCCTCGACCTCGGCGAGGCTGCGCCACAGGTCCACCAGGTCCTCCGGCTCGCCGCTCTCGCGGGCCGCGGGCAGCAGGTGCAGGAGCAGGGCGCGGGCCCGGGGCAGGCGGGCGTCGAACACCGCGTGGCGGGTGGCGAGGTACTGGGGGCTGTTGCGGATGCCCAGTCGCGCAGGCGGCACGGCCAGCGACAGGGCCCGGTCCAACGTGGCCGTGGCGGTGTCGAGATGGCCCAGGACGCGCTGCATCCGGGCGGTCATCGTGAGCGCGGCCGCCTCCAGCGGGATGTCGTTTGCTGCTTGGGCCAGACCGGTGGCGGCCTGCGCGTGGTGCAGGGCAGCTGTTGCGTCCTCGCCGGCGAGGTTGGCCTGCACGGCGGCGCGCAGTTCGACGGCGGCGAGCAGTGCGGAGTCCTCGGCGGCGGTCCTGCGGGCAGTGGCGAGCAGCGGGCGGGTTCCGGCGGTGTCCTGACCGTGCGCGTCGACCACCGACAGCAGGGCGTGTACCTGCTGGGCGGGAGTGCCGTGCTCCGCCACGATGCGATCCGCCGCCAGGCGGGAGAGCGCGGCGGAGCCGCCGGCCGCTGCCTCCTGCGCCGCCTGGGCGAGGCGGTCCAGGCGCAGTCGGTGGCGATCGGCGGGAGTGAGGCGCGCGGCGAGGAACAACAGCTCGGCCGCGCGCAGACGTTCGCCCACCGCGCGGGCCTGCGCCGCGGCGTGTGCGGTGTCTTCGGCGATGGCCAGGTCCGGGGACTGCCGGGCCAGTGCGGTGTGCAGGGCGCGCGCGACGGTTCCGCGGGAGCAGGCGGCCAGGGCACGATGGATCGCGGTGCGTCGCTCACGGGTGACCGTGGCGGCTGCGGCATCGGCCAGCGCCGGCGCGGCGAACCGGTAGGGCAGCGGCACCCCTGCGGGTACGGGGCCCGTGGCGCTGTCCGTGGTGAGCAGCCCGGCCTCCAGAGCGTGGGCGAGATGGTCTTCGGCGCCGTGGCACCCGCTGTGCCGCAGCAGGTCCGTGTCGCATCCGCCCGCCAGCGCCGCGACCTGCAGTGTGTCGCGGACGTCGGCGGGAGCGGAAGCGAGCCAGGCGGCAGCGAGGTCGCGCACCTGCCGTGGCGGGTCGGGTGGCCCGGTGTGGCCGTCCGCCACGCCGGGACGGGATCGCAACCAGGCGTCGAGCAGCCCCCGGTGGCCCCCGCAGTAGCGGTGCAGGGGTGCCGCCCACCGGGCGGGCAACTCCCGGCGCGCGCATTCGGCTGCCGTCTCGGCGAGGTCGCAGGCGGGCACCGGCAGGATCTCTGGATGGCCGCCCAGGAGCGCGGCCGCGGCCGAGGGGTGGCCGCTGGTGCGTTCGGCTGCCACAGCGGTCAACCGGTCGGCGGCAAAGGTGCGGACAACGTAGCCGATCAGGTCCGCGCTGGCGGGGTCCAGCCACTGTGCGCCGTCGATCACGAGCAGGACCGGAGGGCCGTCGGCGAGCAGGCGGGTCAAGGCCAGTCGCAGTCGCAGCGGGTCGTCGGCGGGGCCGGTGGGCAGGGCGGCTATCCACGCGGGGTCCTGCGTGAGGGCGTGCGCGGCAGAGGCTGATGGGGCCTGTGCGGCCTGGGTGATTTCCGTGCCCCGTGAGAGCCCCGCTACCGCCGCAACTCCCGTGATTCTGCCGGTTTGCGGCGTCTGGGCGGGTGCCGCAGGCAAGACTCCGCTCGCCCCGTCCGCCGCAGACGCCGTGACCTGCAAGGGCTGCGCACTCCGCCAGTGCTTGGGGGGCTTGGGGGAGAGGGCAGCAGATTCCGAACGAGCGCCGGCCGCCCCGCTTCGCGCGGCGCCGGGTTCGGCCCTCTGCTCCGCCCCACCGTGCACAACATCGCCGACCCTGTGCGTCTGTGCCGAAGTGAGCAGCTGCACCAGCGCGCCGTAGCGGACCCCGGCATCACCTTCCTGCGCACGCACCCGCAGATACCGGCGCATCACACCGGTGTCCCGCACGGCTGACGCCTGCTGGGCCAGCGCGTCCAGCAGTGTGCTCTTGCCCGCACCCCACGGACCACTGACCGCCAGCCGCCCGTGGCGCTCCAGCCGCGCGGCGGCATCGCGGACCACGCCGGCCCAGCCGTCCTCCGCCGGACCCGCCTCGCCGTCCCCGCCCGAGTGTCCTTGCACAGCGGGCACCGTAGGCGCCCACCGGCCCCGCCACAACGCCCGGGCACACCCCGTGCAGGGGACGAGGGATTTCCCTGACACGCCCTCTCCCGCCGAGGGGCCCGCCGCGCCCGGCCCCACTGCCTGCGGCCGTCGAGAGCGTCCACGACGGGGGCCTTCCCACGACGGGGGCCTTCCCGGATACCGCCCACGCCCCGTCACCAGCACGCTGTGGGCCGTCCCGGCGGGTACGCCCACCGGTCTTCCCGCACCCGCCCCAGACACCGCATCGCTGCTGATGCCCCGTCACCGGCGCCCCTCCCCGAAAGGACACCCCCCATGCCAACCCGCTCGCAACGACCGCTGATGACCGGCCTCCTGGCCGCGACGGCCCTCGCCGCACTGACTGCCCTGCCGGCGCTGCCCGCCCGGGCAGACGCGTCCACCGACCCCTCCCCGAAGACGACGGATCAGCCGCGACTGCCGGCGGAACTGCGCGCCGCCCTGGCGCGAGACCTCGGAGTGAGCCCCGCCGGGGTGAGCCAGCGCCTGGCCGACGAACGGCGCGCCCAGCGCGTGGCCACACAGCTCCGCGCCACGGTCGGCGACCAGGCCACCGCCCTCTGGTTCGACGCGGCCGACGGCCGCCTGCATGCCACCGTCACCACGCCCCGGGCCGCCGAAGCCGCGCGGACGGCGGGAGCGGTGGCGCACGAAGCACGCCGTACACGCGCCGAGTTGGAGGCGGCGGCCCACAAGGCCGGCGTGTGGAGCCGGGCCGTACCCGGCGTGCGCTCGTGGGGGCCGGACGCCCGCGCGGAACGCGTCGAAGTGGTCATCGACCCTGACACGTCGTCCGCGGCCACCAAGTCCCTGCGCGCCAAGCTTGCCTCCCTCGGCGGCCTCATACGGGTGGTCGAGTCCCGCGGCATACCCCGCCAGCAGGGCGGCAACGTGGTGGGCGGCGAGAAGTGGACGCCGGGCAGCGAATCACCCTGCTCGATCGGCTTCCCCGTGACGCGGACCAGCGGTGGCGGCAAGGCGTTCCTCACCGCCGGGCACTGCACCAACGACGTCAGCCAGCCCGCCTACGGCAAGGACGGCACGCGCGTCGGCACCTCGAACAAGAACGGCAGCGGGTCGATCAACGCCCGCGAAGGCGACATGGGCATCGTCGACGTCGACCAGACAGGCTGGTCGCTGGCGCCCACGGTCGCGGGCTGGGGCCAGGGGGATGTCACCGTGACGGGCTCCGGCGAAGCGATCGTGGGCACGGCCGTGTGCCACTCGGGCCAGACGACCGGATACCAGTGCGGTGAGGTCACCAAGGTCAACCAGAGCGTCGACTACGGCAACGTCGTGATCGATGGACTGTCCTACTCCAGCGCCTGCTCGGCGGGCGGCGACTCGGGCGGTAGTTATGTCACCCCGGCCGGCGGCCGGGCCGTGGGTCTGCACTCCGGCGGCGGCAGCGCGACGTGCAGCGGCGGAAGCGGCGAAAAGTACACCATCTTCCAGCCGGTCAACGAAGCGCTCACCAAGTTCGGCGCCCAGCTGGTGACATCGGACCCGCAGCCCGGCGAGGTGAGAGTGGCGGCGGTCTCCGCGCAGAGCACCGCCACCGGCAGCCCGGTGGAACTGCGCAACAGCGCCGAGGGCGGCACGGCCCCCTACACGTGGACGGCCACCGGCTTGCCTACGGGACTGTCCATCGCCGCGTCTACCGGCACCGTCACGGGAAGCCCGACGGCCGCAGGCACCCACCACGTGACGCTGACCGCGACGGACGCGGCCGGAAAGAAGGGCGCCACGTCCTTCACCTGGACCGTGACGGCAACCGGCACCGGCGCGCCCAAGCTCGCCGACCCCGGCAGCCAGAACGGCTACGTGGGCAAGCCGTTGAGCGTGCGGCTCACCGCGACCGGCGGCACGGCCCCGTACACCTTCTCCGCGACGAACCTTCCGGCAGGACTGACGATCAACCCGACCACGGGCGTGATCTCGGGCACGCCCGCGACCTGGGGGTTCCGCAACGCGACGCTGACCGTCACTGACGCCAGTGGCAAGAAGACCTCCGTTACCGTCACCTTCACCATCTGGTCCTGACCCGGTGAACGGCCGCCCTCCCGGCCAACCCGGCCGGGACGGCGGCCGCAACTCCACGCCCCGCCCGGACCCGTACTCCACTGGATCGTCCCCGGCGCGAACAGCTGACCGTTCGTTGGTGTGTTGTGCCGTCGGGGTCCGGGCATTGCCGCCGCAGGTTGGTGATCACTAGGTTTGTGGCCGTCGGGATGTGGATGGCACGAAGTGCTGGTCAACGGGGGTAGCAGTGGGGGAGTTCGCGGGTGCGTACGAGACATCGGCTCGTGGCAGTGCTGGGATGCGCGGCGGGCCGCTCTCCCGCGGCAGCACTCGCGTGCCGGGCCCCCAAGTGGTTGCGCCGCGGTTGCTGTTGGTCCTGCTGTGCTGTGCGCTCCTGCTGCTGACGGGATGCACGGGCAGCGGAACAGAGGGCAGTTCGGGAAAGAGCCGTCCGGCTCCACGGGACCGGGACGGTCGCAGCGACTCGGGCACCGGGGACTTCGACAAGGACGGCTACGACGACTTCGTGACCGTCGATGAGGATGGCGCCTCGGGCGGGTCGGAGGCCGGACGCAGGGTCGTGATCATCGTCGTGCCGGGCTCGCGGAGCGGACTGGACGCGGCCCGCACTACTCGCTACCGCGGTGTCTACAGCGGCCCGCTGCTCCGCGGTGACCTCGACGGCGACGGCTTCACGGACCTGGTCGCCACCCGTGAACCGCGCCCGGAAGAAGAGGCCGGGCCGCAGGCCGCCTACCGGGCGGTGGTCATGTTCGGCGGGATGAACGGCCTGGGCAAGCCGGTGACGGTGGCCGCCGAGCGCCAGTTCCTGGCGATGGCCGTGGCCGATGTCAACGGGGACGGGGCCCTTGACCTGATCGACCGGGGCAAGGGGGCGCAGGAGAAGGACCCGCAGCGGATTGCGGGGCGCATCGCGTATGGCCCCATCGGCCGGGACGGCGCCCCGGCCCGGCTGGCGCAGCAGGACTGGCAGGCCGCCGGAGGCGGGGCCACCTCCGGGGACTTCGACGGCGACGGCTTCGATGACCTGCTCTTCACCGGCAGCCCGCCGTATGCAGAGGACGAGGAGCCGGGCCCGGACCCGGTCCCGGCAGCCGCCTACTTCCGCGGCAGCCCAAAGGGACCGCTGCGGGCCGAGCCGCCCGGGGGCCTGGACAACAGCACCGAGGACGGAGTCCTGACGCCGCTGGCCGGCGACGTCAACGGCGACGGCACCAGCGACCTCCTGGTCGGCGGGGGCGGCACTGCGTCGCCGGCCGACGGCCTCGACCCGGGGCAGCTCACCCTCGTCTACGGCGCCCAAGGCGGCCCGGGCAAGGGCCGCCGCAGCACGGTGTACAGCCAGGAGACCCCCGGTATCCCCGGCGACTCGCAGGGCAGGGACCTGTTCGGCGCGCTCTCCGCTACCGGCGATGTGAACGCTGACGGGCATCCGGACCTGGTGGTCAGCACTCCGGGCGAGGACAAGGCGGGCCGCTTCACCCTGCTGCCCGGCGCAACCGACGGCTCCGGCCCCGATCCCTCCCGCGCCACTGCCTTCGACGCGAAGGCCTACGGCGGCAAATCGCTCAGCGCCACCCTGCCCCTGCTGGACATCAACGGCGACAGGTATACGGACGTGGTGGCCCGCACGCCGGGCGGCCTGCTGCTCTTCCCCGGAGGCCCAGCAGACTTCCCCGCCGGGCAACCGGAACTCACCGCAGCCGCGAAGGTGGGAATGAGCGGGCGCAACTGACGCTGCGGGCTCCGCCGGGGCATGCGGGTGGGGGCGCCCTGCAGGGCTGTTGGGGCCGGGCCTTTCGCGACGTAGCTGAGCCACGGCCTGGCCACCGACAGGAGAAGCCCCCGGCCCGAGGCATCCGGGGAGGAGCCGCGTGCTCGGTCTCGTCGATCCCGCTCGCCGTCGTGATCAGCTCTCGGCGGGTACGGGTGCCGCGTGGACCGATACGGCGGAGAGGTAGAGACCGTCGCCGCTGAGCCGGAGCGACGGGGGCAGACTGTCCTCGAGGGCATCTGCAACCTCGGCGGCCGGATAGCCGAAGAGGTCGATGCCGCGCAGGACAACCGGGCAGGCAGACGGCCCGGCGAGCGTGGAAGGGTCGCGGGTGAGGTCGATGCCGGCCAGGCCAGGGG
>NZ_JBNNJZ010000353.1:0-8615 GCF_050270335.1 Streptomyces sp. NPDC059900 | reverse complement strand
GACGACCACCGATGCGGCCGGCGTGGCCATGAACACCGAAGCGCCCTCCGAGCCCGGCCACGACCAGGGTGTCCACGGGTACCACAAGCAGAAGGACGAACACCTCAAGCGCCTGCGCCGCATCGAGGGCCAGGTCCGGGGCCTTCAGCGGATGGTCGAGGAAGACGTCTACTGCATCGACATACTCACCCAGGTCTCCGCGGGCACGAAGGCCCTCCAGTCCTTCGCCCTCCAGCTCCTTGAGGAGCACCTGCGCCACTGCGTGGCGGACGCGGCGGTCAAGGGCGGCGACGAGATCGACGCGAAGGTCGAAGAGGCCACGAAGGCGATCGCGCGCATGATGCGCACCTGAGGTCTGCGCGTGATGCGCACCTGAGGCCTGCTGCTCGGACTGAGGGGGCGCCGGCCGGTCCGGAGGGGCGGGTCGGATCGAAGGGGTGCGGCAGGGCCCGGGCCGCTCCCCGCCCCGGTGTCCGGGGCTCCTCGGGACTACTCCCGGATATCGCCTCGCCGCTGCTCCACGCCAGTGGAGACGTTCAGGACCTCGTCAATGCGGTCGGCGCTCAGCCGTTCCTCACCCGCGGCACTCGCCGCGATGATGAGTTCGCCGCACAGCTCGATCTCGGCAAGGGCAACGTGGTCCTGAACAGTCGTACCGCGCACCAGAGCCACGTTCATCACCTCTTCCTGACCTTGCGTCCTGCCGGTACCGACTTCCTAGAGTAGGGAGCGGCCTACACACCGCGCATGGCACGGACGGACCATTTCCACACCCCCGGACGCAACTAGCCGAGGCCCTCCTCCTCTCTGCTTCCCGGTCTACTTCTCCGCGATCTTCCCGGCGAAGATGTCCTCGCTCGCGGGCAGCCGCACGTCCACCCGTACCCCGAAGTCGAAGAGCAGAGTCGTCGACGCCACCTCCGCGTTCGCGACACCGAACTGCTGGCGCAGCTTCCGCAGCCGCCCCTGCTCGTCGAGGTACGCGTCGAACGGGATCTCGTCCCTGCTGAACCCTTTCGCCGCCGCACTCAGCGCCCGCCGCTGCCCCTCGGAAGCGGCCTTCGCGGCGCTCGGCAGGTCCGCCGTCCCGCGGTAGTGCCGCACCTTCACGCCCGCCACCGCCGTCTCACCGACGTACGACGCCTTGCGCGCGCCCCGCAGCAGCTCAGCCGCGGCGAGCGGGTCGGTGGCGCCGCCCGTGACGAGGTTGCCGTCCGAGAGCGTCGTCGTGTCGATCCGCACCCACTTGTCGGCGGGCACTCCGGCGCCACGGTTCTTCATGTAGAGCGCGCCGCTCGCCATCAGCTCGGTGATCGGGCGGTGCTCGTCGTCCCCTGCGGGGTCCTTCGGCAGGACCACCACGAACCGCCCGACCTGCCGCTCGTAGTCGTACGAGCCCTTCCCTCGGATGGTCACGCGGGTGCCGCCGCTGGCCATCTCCATGGACGTACGCGCCTTGGAAGTCCCCGCGCGGACAAGGGCGTCGGCGGACTTCCGCACCGCGTCGACGGCGTCCTCGGACGCGCGCCGGTCGTCGGCGACCGCACCGCTCCCGGAACATCCCGTGGCAACGGCCATGAGACCCACCGCCGCGGCCGTCATGGCCGCTCCGCCTGTGCGCCTGTACTGCTGACCCATCGCCCGACTACCCCCAAGCCTTCCCGCGAGGTTCTGTAGCCCCCTGTCCTTCCGTGTAACGACCGGTACGTTGACCCGTCACGCGTAAGGGTCCCCGCCGGACCCGGGTACGGTGGTGGGGTGGCCGAGGAGCAGCAGCACGAACCCCACCGCACCACGACCGTCGAGCAGGGCCGATTCTGCGCCGCACGGTGCAGTTGCGGCTGGCGGGGACCGGCCCGCAGAGCGCGCAGCAAGGCCCGGACGGACGCGGAGTCCCACCTGTCGGACAGATAGACCCCGGGGCGTCGCGCACAACTCCCCTTTCCGCTCACCGGAACCCACGGCTCTCACCGGAACCCACGGCTCTCGTACGCCGTCTCGTACTCCGGGAAGCAACGGGAGGCGGAGGCGCGTCATGGAACGACGTACGTTCATCAGCACCACGGCGGCGGCGACGGCGGCCTTCGCTGCGGCGGGCTGCTCCGGATCGGGCGGCGGCAGCGAGGGTGGCGGCAGCGCCACGCCCCACGGCAAGAGCGCCCCCGGCTCCAGTACGCCCATTCGCTCGTCCAGTGCCGCCGCGTCCGCCGCCGCGAACCTCACGGCCCTCGCAAGGGACCTGGACGGCACCCTGGTCAAGCCGGGCGAGGCGAAGTGGGCGGCGGCCCGCCAGCTCTACAACACGCGCTACGACTCCCTGAAGCCGACGGCGGTCGCGTACGTCGCGGGCCCGGACGACATACGCACGACGCTGGCCTACGCCCGCGCGCACGACGTCCCGGTGTCCATACGCAACGGCGGCCACTCCTACGGGGGTTGGTCGTCCGGAACGGGCCGCCTGATCATCGACGTGTCGAAGCTGAACAAGACGCGGGCCGGCGGTTCGACGGCCACGGTCGGCGCGGGCGCGAAGCTGATCGACGTGTACCGCGCCCTTGCCGCGAAGGGCGTGACGATCCCGGCGGGCTCCTGCCCGACGGTCGGCATATCCGGCCTGACCCTGGGCGGCGGCCACGGGGTGGTGTCCCGGGCGTACGGCCTGACCTGCGACAGTCTCACTTCGGCGACGCTCGTCACGGCGGACGGCAAGCTCCTGACGGCCAGCAAGAGCGAGAACAAGGACCTCTTCTGGGCGCTGCGCGGCGCGGGCAACGGAAACTTCGGCGTGGTGACGGAGCTGGGCTTCCGCACGCACGCGGCTCCGCAGGGCGTCTCGGCGTACATGAACTGGCCGTGGTCGAAGGCGGCGGCGGTCATCAAGGCGTGGCAGGAGTGGGGTCCCGACCAGCCGGACGAGATCTGGTCGTCGGCGCACGTGGCGAACACTCCGGGCGGCACTCCGACCGTCTCGGTCTCGTGCTTCTCCCTCGGCACCTACGGGGAGCTCCAGAACGCGGTGGACCGCCTGGCCGACAAGATCGGCGCTCCGGCGCGCAGCGTCTCCCTGAAGCGACGCTCGTACGAGGAGGCGATGGAGGTGTACGCGGGCTGCTCGTCCTTCTCGTCGGACGCCCAGTGCCATCTGCCGGGCGCGACGCCGGGGCGGAGCCCGCAGGGGGCGCTGAACCGCGAGACGTACGCGGCAAGTTCGGACTTCTTCGACCGCTCCCTATCGGCGGCGGGCATCCGCGCCCTGCTCTCCCAGGTGGAGAACGTGACGGGGGCGAGCGGGGGCAGCGTCGCGCTGACCGCGCTCGGCGGCGCGATCAACCGGGTCGACCCGACGGCCACGGCCTTCGTGCACCGCCGCAGCCGGATGCTGGCCCAGTACATCGCCTCCTGGCGCCCCGGCACCTCCGGCAAGCCGGCCCGGGCCTGGCTGAAAACGGCCCACAACGCGATGTCCCGCTACGCATCGGGAGCGGCCTACCAGAACTACGCCGACCCCACACTGACGAACTGGCGCCAGGCGTACTACGGTCCGGCGTCCTCCCGCCTGAAAACCCTGAAGAAGCAGTACGACCCCAAGCGGGTCTTCGACTACGCCCAGGCGATCTAGCTCTTCCCAGAAACGCCGGACGGACGGATCTCCCAGCCCGTCCGGCGCTTGAGGCCATCTTTTCGGGGTCTGGGGCGGAGCCCCGGGCAGGTCGGGAGCTCCGGCGAGCTGGATCTTTCAGCCCGTCCGGCGTTTGAGGACGAACTCGGCGAAGCCGGTGATTGACGGTGCCCAAGGCCAGGGCCACGGCCCTCGCGCCGACTAGCTGCACCTCCCAGCCCGTCCGGCGATTGAGGACGAACTCGGCGGAGCCGGTGATTGACGGCACCCAAGGCCAGGGCCAGGGCCCTCGCGCCTGCGAGTTTTCGGGAAGGGGCGGGGTTGGGGACAAAGCCCGTTCCCCCGGACGGCCTCCCCCGCAACCCGAACAGCTCACCCGACACGCCCTCAGGTGGCCCACTACGCGGGACCCCGCTGCCCTGGGGGTATGACCCCACGAATAGCCACAGCCGCAGCCACCACAGCCGCCCTACTGGCCTTCGCGGCCCCCGCAGCCCACGCGGCCACCGCCGAAGCCGACCACCCCGCAGCAGGCCCCCTCACCGCAGCCTCCGCAGGAGTAACCGCCGCAGCGGCCGGCACAGGCTGGTGGCTACTGAAACGCCGCCGAGCGGAAGCAGCCCCAGAGGCCGAGGCAGACGCAGAGCCAGAGACAGCCGCTACGCCGCAAGACCCCGCTCATCGGGCCCGGGGGACCCGGACGCCGCCCGACGGGGAAGCTCCGCCACATCCTCGCCACGCGGCTTCGCCCACACGAGACGACCACCCCGCCCCGACCTCCCGACGGCCTTCGCCACAGGGGTGAGCAGCGCCATCGCCAGCGGCGAAAGCAGCAGCGCCACAGCCGTCCCGAGCGCGAATCCGCCCACGACGTCCGTCGGATAGTGCACGCCCATAAAGACCCGGCAGAAGCCTTCGAGCAGGGCAAGAGCTATGCCGGCAAGACCGAACTTCCGGTTGGCCACGAAAAGCCCGACGCCGAGCGCCATCGCGAGCGTCGCGTGATCGCTCACGAAGGAGAAGTCCGTCTTTCCGTGCACAAGGAGCTCAAGGCCGTCATGGTCCTTGAAAGGCCGCCGCCGTTCGACAAATCCGCGGATCGGCACATTCACCAGGACAGCGAGCCCGGCCGCCAGCGGCGCCCAGACGACAGCGGCGACAGATGAAGCGGCATCATCGAGCGTCGCGCGCTTTCGCTGCCCCCACCAGCACCAGAGGACCAGCAGAACAAGCGCGAGCAGCAACCCGTACTCGCCGACGAATGCGATCGACTTTGCCAGCCAGTCCGGCGAATCCCCAGCCAGGCCGTTGATGTCGTAGAGCAGGCTGACGTCGGGGTTCGACCCGGTTGTATCGAGTCCAGCCATGGTGCTGCGGCCCCTTGTCTTCTCGCCTCGGACGCACCTTGCCGTACGCCCTGCCATCAACCCCCGTGGTCAGTGCTGCTTGCTGCGTGGTCAATGCCGCTCGCTACTGGGTGGTCGCGCTCTTCGATCACTTCAGTCAAGGGAACGCATGGTTCCCTCCACTACGTTCCACTCTCCACCGAATGATCACGCAGACGTTATCGAAGAGAGACTCATCGCCGCAGCTCAGAGAAGTGTACTGACGGAGAGTTCAAGCCATATAACGCCCTGCGCACGCGTCCCGTTTGAGCCTTTTACGGCACCCCTCAAGCCGCCGATGGCTTGCTGGGCACGGCATTCGCCCCGTCCTCGGTGACACGAGTCGCGCCAAAATAATCCGGCGTGTCGATCGGGTCGAACCGGATCACCGCACCGGCCCGCGGCGCGTTAATCATGTAGCCCCCGCCGACATAGATCCCGACGTGCCGGATGGCGCGGGAATTGGTGAGGTCGTCCGAGAAGAACACCAGGTCACCGGGGAGCAGTTCGTCCCGTTTCGGATGTGGTCCCGCGTTGTACTGGTCGTTCGCGACACGCGGCAGATCGATGTCCACGCTGCGATAGGCGGCGAGCGTAAGACCGGAGCAGTCGAACCGGCCGCCCTGCTCGGGCGTTCCATTGCCGCCCCACAGATACAGCGTGCCGAGCTTCTTCTGCGCGTAGTAGATGGCGCCCGCCGACTGCTGCGAGGGCTGGACCCGGCTGGTGGGGCGGGCGAAGCTCTTCTCCAGGTTCGTGATGGTCTTCACGTAATTCTGGGTCTCGCGGTAAGGCGGAACGCCGCCGTACTTGATGACGGCGTATGCGCCCGCGTTGTACGCGGCGAGCATGTTCTTCGTCGGGCTTCCCGGCGCGTCCTTCACGTAGCTCGCGAGTTTGCAGTCGTACGACGCGGCGGAGGGGATGGCGTCCTTCGGGTCCCAGACGTCGCGGTCGCCGTCGCCGTCGCCGTCGACCCCGTGCGTGGCCCAGGTCCCCGGGATGAATTGCGCTATCCCCTGGGCCGCGGCCGGGCTCTTGGCGTTCGGATTGAACCCGCTCTCCTGGTACAACTGCGCGGCGAGCAGGGCGGGATTGATGGCCTTGCAGAGATTGCCCCACTTCTGGACGAGGGGCTGGTAGCTCGCGGGCACGGCGCCCTTCGCCAGGCCGACGTTCCCCTGTCCGGCGCCGTCGGCGATGCTTCCGGCGGCCATGTACGTGCCGACGACGAGCAGCGCTATGAAGCTCATCGACCCGCTGACGCCAACGGCCGCGACCAGCCACGCCTTACGCACCGTCAACCACCCCTCACCGCACGGGAGTCCGCCGCGCCTCAGTGTAGAGGCGTCACCTGTACCTGCGGGGGATCACCACCGAGCTCCGCCCAGAGCAGTTTCCCCTCGGTGGCCCGGGCGACGCCGGGGGCGCGGGGGTCGTGCGGAAGTCGGAGGGAGCAGCTCCAGGGCGGGGATACGGTTGTTGGCCGCATGGAAGCCTCCGTTCGGGAGCGGGAGTTGCGAGGAAAGCCCCGCAGGGCAGCCACCCCCGCACCAAATAAGTCCCACCAAAGGACCCCCACCGTGACCGACATCCCCCAGGACCTCGACTGGATCCGCGCCGCCCCCGAGGGGGAGGAAGGCCCCGGCCCCTGGATCGAGATCGCGTACGGCCCGGAGGACGCCGTATACCTCCGGGAGACCAGTGACCCGGAGAACGTGGTGACCACGACCCGGAAGAAGTGGGACGCCTTCGTACTGGGCGTCCAGGCGGGCGAGTTCGACCACTTCGTGGAGGGCGCGGAGGGCGCGGAGGGCGCGGAGGGCGCGGAGGGCGCGGAGTGACACCTGTGGCCCACCGCCGACGCCACCGTTACGAGCAGAAGCCCCGCCGGAGACGTCACCGGGAGCCACGGGGGACCTGAAGCCGGACCCTGGATCAACCGCACGTCCATGATCCGCATCCCACCCCACCGTTCCAGGCAAGACACGTCCCCCCAGGTCAGAGCCCTGGAACCATCCCAGCGTCCCGCATACTCCAGCGTTCCTTGCCCCCGCCGGGACCCGCCCCCTTAGCTGAGATCGCCACAGCCCAGCACCACTCACCGGCACTTCTCACCAGCACTTCTCCGGGGGACCCCATGAAGCACACCCGTAAGGCCGTCGCCGCAGTCATCGGTCTCGTCGCCGCACTCTCGCTCACCGCGTGTAACGGCGACGACAACGCGTCAGCGGAGACGCCCTCCTCCGCCGCGTCGGCGGGCAAGGGCGGCGACAGCGCGGACACCGGTACCGGCTCCGACGCCGGCAGCGACACCGGCGGGGGCTCGGGCGGCGGCAGCGAGGCCACCGAGGGCGGCGAGTCGTCCGGCGGGGAAGACGCCCGGGGCACGGCCGCGGGCACCGGCGACAACAGCAACGGCAAGGTCGGGATCTGCCGTACCGACGAGCTCGAAGTGAACGCCACGGACAACACCACCGACAAGACGGAGGGCGTCGTCACCGTCGTCTTCAAGAACGGCGGCGGCCGGGACTGCTCCATCAAGGGCTACGCGGGTGTCGACCTGACGGCGTCCACGGGCGACACCCTCTCGGTGGCCCGCAACGGCGAGCAGGCCGTGCCCGGCGTCCTGAAGGACGGCGACTCCGCCGCCTTCAACATCACGTTCCCGTACAACAACTCCGGCGGCTCCGGCGTCCGCATCACCAGCCTGGTCGTCACGCCCCCGAACGAGACCAAGCACGTCACGCTGGCCTGGCCCGCGGGCACGCTCCCGGTCTCGGACGGCGAGGGCGCGGTCAAGCTGGAGATCAGCCCGGTCACGCCGGTCAGCGACTCCCCGGCCGGCTGAAGGCCCGGACCCCGGATCCGGCCCAGGCACCTGCTCAGGCAGCCCGCGGTCGAATGACCTTGATGCCGAATCCGTACGACCCGATCGCCTCCGCCACCCCCATGAACAGCAGCGCGAAGTGCTCCTGCCCGCGCGCGGTCCCGATGCCTCCCAGGTCCAGCTGGGAGGCATCGGGCCATCCCAGGTCGGTGAGCAGCTGCCGGACCGTGCCCTTGGCTGCGTCATCGTCACCGGACAGGAAGATCGTCCCCGCCTCCTCCAGACTCCCCGGATCCTTCATCACCACGGAGTCGACGGTGGCAAGCGTCTTGACCACGGACACCTCGGGAAACGCCGCTTGGATCTCCTCGCCGAGGCTGTAGTTGGGATGCGAGAGCGCCATGCCTTCGGTGAACCCGACCCCGACATCGAGCAGCACCTTCCCGGCCAGGGCCGCGGCCCCGATCTCCTCCAGCACACTCACCGAGGCCGTACCGGGCGTGGCATTGACCAACACGTCTCCGTGAGCGGCGGCCTCCCCCAGCCCCACGACGGTTAACGGGCCGAGCCCGTCCGCCTCTCCCCGCTCCTTCGGGGATCGAGACCCCAACACGACGTCATGCCCCGCCGCCTGCCATCCGCTGGCCAGCGCCCGAGCAACATTTCCGGTTCCCAGCAGTCCGATTCGCATGGGGTCGACGCTAGGAGTCCCCCGTACGGGGGAAATCGGACGGAGGTCGTGCATGCACTGGTCCCGTCGACGTACTCCACTGGCCCTAGC
>NZ_JBNNJZ010000352.1:0-8619 GCF_050270335.1 Streptomyces sp. NPDC059900 | reverse complement strand
CCGACGACTCGTACATCTCGTCGGTGAACGAGGACTTCTTGTCGACGAAGCCCTCGTGCTCGATGCCGATGCTCCGTTCGTTGTAGCTCTTGTTCCCCGCGTGGAACGCCACGTCCAGCTCGCGGATCATCTGGGCCACATGCCCGTCCCTGCGCACCACGTAATGGGCCGCCGCGCCGTGCGCCGGGTCCTTGAACACCTTCAGCGCCGTGTCGTACCCGCCCTGCACGACGTGGATGACGACCATGTCGATTCCGTAGTCGTCGGGGCGGTCCGCGCGGCGCCAGTTGTAGTCCGACGCGGCGATCCACTGGGCGCCCTTGGCGTCGACCTCGCCCTCCTTGCGCTTCTTGACGACGCCGGGCAGCCGCCACCACAGGCGCCCCAGCTGGTCGGATGCGAGCACGGCCGTGCCCGCGGCGGCCACCGCGCCGCCGATCAGGAGCGTCCGCCGGTCGATGCGACGGCGCTCGGGCTTGTGCTCCGCCGTCGAGTCCTGTTCTTCCCCCATGTGATCGTCAACGCTTACTCACGGGCGCCTGGTTCCCGCGGGCCCGTACCCTGTTAGAGCTATGACTGAGAACAGGACCCCGCAGCACCCCCGCCCCCTGCGCGTACTCGCCGCCATGTCCGGCGGCGTGGACTCCGCCGTCGCCGCCGCGCGTGCCGCCGAAGCCGGGCACGACGTGACCGGAGTGCACCTGGCACTCTCGGCGAATCCGCAATCGTTCCGCACGGGCGCGCGAGGCTGTTGCACCATCGAGGACTCCCGCGACGCCCGCCGCGCCGCGGACGTCATCGGCATCCCGTTCTACGTCTGGGACCTGGCCGAGCGGTTCCGCGAGGACGTCGTCGAGGACTTCATCGCGGAGTACGAGGCGGGGCGCACCCCCAACCCGTGCCTGCGCTGCAACGAGAAGATCAAGTTCGCCGCGCTCCTGGACAAGGCCCTCGCGCTCGGCTTCGACGCGGTCGTCACGGGGCACTACGCCACGGTCCTGGTGAACGACGACGGCATGCGCGAGCTGCACCGCGCGTCGGACATGGCCAAGGACCAGTCGTACGTCCTCGGGGTCCTGGACGACCGCCAGCTCGCCCACGCGATGTTCCCCCTCGGTGACACGCTCACCACCAAGGAGGAGATCCGCGCGGAGGCCGAGGAGCGCGGCCTGGCCGTCGCGAAGAAGCCCGACAGCCACGACATCTGCTTCATCGCCGACGGCGACACCCGGGGCTTCCTCGCGGACCGCCTCGGCAAGGCGGAGGGCGACATCGTCGACGCCGAGGGGAACAAGCTGGGCACCCACGAGGGAGCTTTCGGCTACACCATCGGCCAGCGCAAGGGCCTGCGGATCGGCACCCCGGCCCCCGACGGCAAGCCGCGCTACGTCCTGGACATCTCCCCGGTGAACAACACCGTGACGGTCGGCCCGGTGGACGCCCTCGATGTCTCGGGCCTGACGGCGATCAAGCCCCGCTGGTGCGGCGCGGCCCCCACCGGGCCCGGCACGTACACCGCGCAGCTGCGGGCGCACGGCGGCGAGACGCCGGTGCGCGCGGAGCTGGTCGACGGCTCGGAGCTGCGGGTCTCCTTCGAGGAGCCCGTACGCGGCGTGGCCCCCGGCCAGGCGATCGTGCTGTACGACGGCACGCGCGTGGTGGGATCGGCGACGATCGCTACGACGGAGCGGGCGACGGCGGCGGTCTAGGGCCTCCGGGGCCGGCCTCAGGCCGCTTCGACCTCCACTTCGTAGAAGCAGAAGTGGTCCTTGATCTGCGCCACCGAGTCGTTCGGCTCCGGATACGCCCACACCGCGTCCTTGACGTCGGGCAGCGACCAGTACGACGCCGTTCCCTTGAACGGGCAGTACGTGGTCGTGTCCGACGGGGCCAGGGCGTCGGTGCGTACGTCCCGGGGCGGGAGGTAGTAGCGCACGGGGCAGCCGGTCTCGCGCAGCAACAGCGGGCGGCTGCTCTCGGCCACGATCCGGCCCTCCCGCACCACCCTGACGCGCTCGGTGCCCTGCTCGATGGTGATCTTGTGTCCTGCGGTCACCGTGGTCTCCTTCTGTGAGCGGCTGCGTTCCACCCAGTCTGGGCCGGATCGTACGGTGAGGCCATGAACATCTGCGTCTTCCTCTCCGCGGCCGACCTCCCCGACCGCTACACCCGCCCCGCCCGCGAATTCGCCGAGCTGCTCGGCAGGGGCGGCCACACGCTGGTGTGGGGCGGCTCGGAGAGCGGTCTGATGAAGGTCGTCGCCGACGGTGTGCAGGAGGCCGGCGGGGGCCTCGTCGGCGTCTCGGTGGACTTCCTGGCCGCCAAGGCGCGCACCGTCACCGCGCCCGACGAGATGGTGATCGCGCGTGACCTGGCCGAGCGCAAGGCGCTGCTCCTGGAGAAGTCCGACGCGATCGTGATCATGGTCGGTGGCACGGGCACGCTCGACGAGGCCACCGAGATCCTCGAACTCAAGAAGCACGGCAAGCACACCAAGCCGGTCGTCCTGCTCAACTCGGCGGGCTTCTACGACGGCTTGAAGGAGCAGTTCCAGCGCATGGAGGACGAGGGCTTCCTGCCGGTGCCGCTGACCGGCCTGGTCTTCTTCGCCGAGGAGCCGGTCGGTGCGCTCGCGTACCTGGAGGAGGCCATGGGCGCCCAGTGACCGTGCGCTGACCTGCACCTGCCGGGGTGCGACGATGGACGCATGGCAACACATGTGATCACCGGGGCGGGCTCCGGCATCGGCGCGGCCGTCGCCCGCCGTCTCCACGCACGCGGCGACGACCTCGTCCTGCACGCACGGGACGCGGGCCGGGCCAAGGAACTGGCGGCGCAATTCCCGGGAGCGTCCACGCTCGTCGGCGACCTCTCCGACCCCGACAGGCTCTCCTGGGCGTTCGGCCACCAGTCGCTGCCCGAGCGCGTCGACTCGCTGCTGCACGTCGCGGGCGTCGTCGACCTGGGCCGGGTCGGTGACCTTAGCCCCAAGTCCTGGCGTCACCAGCTCAACGTCAACCTCATCGCGCCCGCCGAGCTGACCCGGCACTTCCTGCCCCAACTCCGCGTCGCACAGGGCCACGTGGTCTTCGTCAACTCGGGCGCAGGCCTGAGCGCGAGCCCCGAGTGGTCCGCCTACGCCGCCTCCAAGCACGGCCTGAAGGCCCTGGCCGACTCCCTGCGGGGCGAGGAGCACGCGAACGGCGTCCGCGTCACCACCGTCTACCCGGGGCGCACGGCCAGCGCCATGCAGGCCAAAGTGCACCAGCAGGAGGGCAAGGAGTACGACCCCTCCCGCTTCATCGACCCGGAGTCGGTCGCCACGACCATCCTGATGGCCGTCGACCTGCCGCGTGACGCGGAGGTCAACGACCTGACGGTGCGGCCCGGACTGTGAGCGCATTCAGCTGGGGCGCCGCGACCGGCGTCGGATCCATGCCGGGCGGCGACGCCCGTGAGGCCGTGAAGACCGTCACCGGCAGTTTCGAGGAGTTCCCGTATCTGGCGGAGCTGCCCGCGCGGGGGCCCGGCGCCGACATGATCGGGCGGACCGCCGGAATGCTGGTCGAGCTCTACGCGCGCGTGGAACCCAGCGGCTGGCGGATCGGCGACCGGCCGGGGCGGGACACGCGCCGCGCGAAGGCATGGCTCGGCGAAGACCTCGACGCCCTGGAGGAGTTCACCCAGGGGTACGAAGGGCCGGTCAAGGTGCAGGCCGTGGGGCCGTGGACCTTGGCCGCGGCCCTGGAGCTGAAGAACGGCGAAGCGGCGCTCTCGGACCCCGGCGCCTGCCGTGACCTGGCCGGATCCCTCGCCGAAGGGCTGCGCGCCCACCTCGCGGACGTACGCCGCCGGATCCCCGGGGCGCAGATCGTGCTGCAACTCGACGAGCCCTCGCTGATCTCCGTGCTGCGCGGGCAGATCAAGACGGCGAGCGAGTACCGCACCCACCGCGCCGTGGACCGCCAGCTCGTGGAGAGCACCCTGCGGGAGGTCCTTGGCGTCCACGCGGGGGCGACCGTCGTGCACTCCTGCGCGCCGGACGTGCCGTTCGCGTTGCTGCGCCGTGCGGGGGCGGACGCGATCTCGTTCGACTTCTCGCTGCTCACCGAGCGTGACGACGAGGCGATCGGTGAGGCCGTCGAGGGCGGCACCAAGCTCTTCGCCGGTGTCGTGCCCGGCGTGGACGGCCCATTGTCAGACCCTGCCGGTAGCGTCATGGGTGTCAGGTCGTTGTGGCGCAGGCTGGGACTGAATCCGGGATCTCTCGCGGAGTCGGTCGTGGTCACTCCGTCGTGCGGGCTCGCGGGGTCTTCCCCGGCGTACGCCCGCGCGGTGCTCGCCCACTGCGCCCGGGCGGCGAGATCACTCGCGGACAACCCTGAGTAATTGGGTATGACGTAACGGGAGGATGTAACGGTGGCTGTCGAACAGCAAGGCTCTGTGCCCGCCGAGGCACGGGATCAGCATGCCCAGCTGGCCGAACAGATCGAGGAGCACCGCTTCCGGTACTACGTGAACGACCAACCGGTCGTCAGTGACGCCGAGTTCGACAAGCTCCTTCGCTCGCTCGAGGCCCTGGAAGAGCAGTATTCGGAGCTGCGCACGCCCGACTCGCCCACCCAGAAGGTCTCCGGGGCGTACGAAACCGAATTCACCTCCGTCCAGCACCGCGAGCGCATGCTCTCCCTGGACAACGCCTTCGACGACGCGGAGCTCGCCGCCTGGGCCGACCGCGTCGCCAAGGAGGTCGGCACCACCGACCACCACTTCCTGTGCGAACTGAAGGTCGACGGCCTCGCCGTGAACCTCACGTACGAGGACGGCAAGCTCACCCGCGCGGCCACCCGCGGCGACGGCCGCACCGGCGAGGACATCACTCCGAACGTCCGCACGATCGCGGACATCCCGGACCGCCTCAAGGGCGACAGGATCCCCGCACTCGTCGAGATCCGCGGCGAGGTCTTCTTCCCCATGGAGAAGTTCGAGGAGCTGAACGCCCGTCTGGTGGAGGCCGGCGACAAGCCCTTCGCCAACCCGCGCAACGCGGCGGCGGGTTCACTGCGCCAGAAGGACCCGCGCGTCACCGCCACGCGCCCGCTGCACATGGTGGTGCACGGCATCGGCGCCCGCGAGGGCTTCGACATCGACTGCCTCAGCCACGCCTATGAGCTCCTGGGAGAGTGGGGCCTGCCCACCGCCCAGCACAACAAGGTGGTCCAGGGCCTCGACGGCGTGCGGGACTTCATCACGTACTTCGGCGAGAACCGCCACTCTGTGGAGCACGAGATCGACGGCGTCGTCGTCAAGCTGGACGAGATCCCGCTCCAGGGCCGCCTCGGCTCGACCTCGCGCGCGCCCCGCTGGGCGATCGCCTGGAAGTACGCCCCCGAGGAGGTCAACACCAAGCTGGTGAACATCCGCGTGGGCGTCGGCCGCACCGGCCGCGTCACGCCGTATGCCCAGGTGGAGCCCGTCACCGTCGCGGGATCCGAGGTCGAGTTCGCGACCCTGCACAACCAGGACGTGGTGAAGAAGAAGGGCGTCTTCATCGGGGACACGGTCGTCCTGCGCAAGGCGGGCGACGTCATCCCGGAGATCCTCGGCCCGGTCGTCGACCTGCGCGACGGCAGCGAGCGGGAGTTCGTGATGCCCGCCGAATGCCCCGAGTGCGGGACGGCGCTGCGGCCGATGAAGGAGGCCGACATCGACCTCCGCTGCCCCAACGCCCGTTCCTGCCCGGCCCAGTTGCGCGAGCGCCTGTTCTATCTCGCGGGCCGCAAGAGCCTGGACATCGAGAACTTCGGCTATGTGGCCGCTGCCGCGCTCACCAACCCCCTGGAGCCGTCCGAGCCGCCGATCCTGGACGAGGGCGACATCTTCGACCTCACCATCGAGCGCCTCCTGCCGATCAAGGCGTACGTACTGGATCAGGACAGCGGACTGCCCAAGCGGGACCCGAAGTCGGGCGAGGAGAAGATCGCCACGGTCTTCGCCAACCAGCAGGGCGAGGCGAAGAAGAACGCCCTGTCGATGCTGGAGAACATCGCCGCGGCCAAGGAGCGCCCGCTCGCGCGGATCATCACGGGCCTGTCCATCCGCCATGTGGGCCCGGTCGCCGCGGAGGCCCTCGCCCGTGAATTCCGGTCGGTCGAGCGCATCGAACAGGCCACGGAGGAGGAGTTGGCCGCCGTGGAGGGCGTGGGCCCGACCATCGCCGCCTCCCTGAAGCAGTGGTTCGAGGAGGAGTGGCACCGGGAGATCCTGCGCAAATGGCGCGCGGCCGGTGTCCGTATGGAGGAAGAGGGCGGGGGAGAGGACGAGGGGCCGCGGCCGCTCGAAGGCCTCACCGTCGTCGTGACCGGAACGCTGGAGAAGCACACGCGGGATGGCGCAAAAGATGCGTTGCAGAGCCGGGGCGCCAAGGTGACCGGTTCCGTTTCGAAGAAGACAGCTTTCGTCGTAGTGGGTGACAATCCTGGATCTAAATTCGACAAGGCCATGCAGCTGAAGGTTCCGGTTCTCAACGAGGGAGGCTTCGCCGTCCTGCTGGAACAGGGGCCTGAAGCAGCCGCGGAAGTTGCGCTTCCGACCGAGGAGTAGCGGTTGAAGGCCACCCGTTCAGCGCATACCAGATGCATACGGGTGGCCGGGTCGCATTCGGGCAACCGTTGTGGACCGCTGCCCGTAGAAGCCTTCTGCGGCCTACTGTTGAGGTGTGCGCCTGCCGTGCCCCGCTGCGATTGGGGTATCCCCTGCTCATCGGGAGCATGGGTAAGGGGATTCAGACGCGGCTGACTTCTGGAGCGAGTCCGCGTGGCGTGGGCACCGCCGGCTGTGAGAGGGACGGGAATGGAACCGACCGAGAGCGCCGCACCGGACTCCCGGCTGCCCGCGCGCCTGCGTCGCGGACCGGGCGCGTGGCTCAGCGGACGCAGGGCGGCACGGGAGGCACGCGAAGCCGAGAGCAGGCTCCCCGCCGTCCCGAGCACCGCAGTTGAGCGGCGCGAACGCGCATGGAGCACCGTCGGCGCATACGGCACGCAGGAGCTCGGCGTGGGCGAGGCGGCGGGCGGCAGGGACACGGCGGGGCCCGGCTCCGCGCAGTCGGGTGCCGAAGGGCGGCGAAAGAGCCTCTGGCGCGGCAGGGAGGCGCCCGACGCGGACGACGCATCGGGCGAGCGTGACCCTTGGCCAGTGCTTCCGGTTGCCGTCGTGGCGATCGCCGCGGTGGCCCTCGGCACGGGCTTCTTCCACGCACTCACCGGACGCGACGCGCTGTTCCCCTCCGGGGCGGTCGGCTGGGCGCTGGCCGTCCTCACGGGACTGATCGTCGGCCATCTCGTCGCGCTCGGCCGCGACCGCTGGTGGGGCGGCACCGGCTCGGGCGGCGCGCTCACCGTCGCCGTCCTCCTGCTGTACGGCTGGGTGCCCGCCGGCATGGTCAGCCTCACCGTCGTCGTCCTGGTCGGCATCGCGCGCCGCCACCGCTGGCGCCAGGGCATCCTGCACGGAGCCGTCGACATCCTCGGCATCGGCGCGGGCGCGCTCGCCATGGCCGCGTTCGGCACGGCGCCCACGGCGCAGTCGCCCTGGCTGCCCGAGACCTGGGACCTGTACTCGGCGCCCGAAGTGGCCCTCGCCGCGATCGCCTACCTCGTCGTCACCCGCGTCCTGCTCTGGTACGTCCACGCGCCGCGCACCGGCGCCCTGCCCACGGTCACCCGCACCGCCCTGGTCCGGCAGGGCCTTGTCGCTGTCGCACTGCTCGGCATCGCCCCGCTGATCTGCGTGGTCGCCGCCTCGACCCCCGCGCTGCTGCCGCTCTTCGCCATCCCGCTGGTCGCGCTCGACTCGACGCTGTGGATCGCGCGGGCCAGGGCCGAGGAGCAGTTGCGCGACCCGCTGACGGGGCTGCCCAACCGGCAGTGGCTCCTGGAGCGGACGTGGACGGCGCTCGACGACGCCGAGCGGATCGGGGCGCGCTCCGCCTTAATGCTGATCGACATGGACCGCTTCCGTTCGGTGAACGACACCCTCGGCCATCTCGCGGGTGACCGGCTGCTCCTGCAGATCGCCGACCGGCTGCGGCTCGCCCTGCCGCGCGGCGCGGAGGCCGCACGGCTCGGCGGCGACGAATTCGCCGTCCTGCTGCCGGTCACCGACTCCACGACGTCGGCCACCCGGGTGGCGCGGTCCCTGGTCGCCGCCCTCGGCTCGCCCCTGGACCTCGACGGCCTGACGCTCGTCCTGGAGGCCAGTGCGGGGCTCGCCGTCTTCCCCGACCACGCGCTGGATGCCGAAGGGCTGCTCCAGCGGGCGGACGTCGCGATGTACCAGGCCAAGCGGGACCGCACGGGCGTCGAGGTGTACGAGTCCAAGCGGGACTCCAACACCCCCGACCGGCTCGGCCTGCTCGGCGATCTGCGCCGGGCGCTCGACGCGGGCGACGTCGAGTTGCACTACCAGCCGAAGGTCCAGTTCGACGGCCGCGTCGCGGGTCTGGAGGCCCTGGTGCGGTGGGTCCATCCCGAGCGCGGGAAGGTGCCGCCGGACGAGTTCATCGCCATAGCGGAGTCCTCCGGCCTCATGCCGCACCTGACGGAGTACGTCCTGGAG
>NZ_JBNNJZ010000351.1:0-8662 GCF_050270335.1 Streptomyces sp. NPDC059900 | reverse complement strand
GGCCTCATACAGAGTGCTGGTTGTGACCGCCAGACCATGCCGGTCGCGCAGCCTCGCGCCGATCTCGAGCATGGTCAGCGAGTCGGCACCCAACTCCAACAGCGATATCTCGTCGTGCGTGCGGTCCAGTTCCATCGCTAAGACCTCTGCTACGTCGGCCCTGATCGCTGCAAGACATGCTTCGAAGTCCATGCGCCCTCCACCCAGAGCTCGCCGCAGACCGCGGCAGGCGCAGAGCGTATCGCCACTGCCGACGTCCTCGTGCCCCGCTGTCAGCACACCCTGCCAGGACTGCCCGGGGCGCCATCGCCGACTCACGTCTCCGGGGTGGAAGGCGCGCTGCCTTGCGGGGCATCCGCAGCGTCTTCGGTCAGCGGCGCGATGGAGTGCGGCTGGCGGCCGGGGAGGGTGATGGCCGCGTGCACGATCGTGCCCCCGGCGTCGTCCCTGCGCTGTTCCCACCGGCTCGCCAGGGTTCGACGATCAGCAGGCCGCGGCCGTGCTCGGTATCGGGCGCCGCCTGCTGGGCGCGGAGTGGACGATGGGGGCCCAGGTCGCCGACGCTGACGGCGGCTTCGTCATCGGTAAGGACGACCTCGACCGTGATCTCCGGACTCTTCGTGTAGGTGACCGCGTTGGTGGCCAACTCACTGACGATCAACTTCAGGTCCGCGCGGACGGCCTCGGCCACACCCCAGTCGGCGAGAGTCAGACCCACGTAGGCACGGGCCTGGCCCGGGGTGCGCTCGGAGTCTCCGGGCAGCCGCAGCCGGGTGGTCAACGCCTGCGAATGGGCAGTGGGCGGCTCGGCCGCATGGCCTCTGGGCGCTGCGGGATGCCTCACGCCGGTGCCCCCTTCGCCCTCAGCTGGACGCAGCTGTACCGGCGGTGGCAATCCTGCGGATAGAGGGCACAGGTGCCTGTGCCGCGCAGCCAAATCCGCAGCGCGCCCTGCTCGGCAGGTGTCCGGACCATTTCCTGCTCCGCCGGAGCGATGAGGGTGTTCACCTCACCGCGCAGCACCAGCTGTTCCACCGTGCACCAGCCGATCCGCCGGCGGCGCGGCGTCTCGGGTGGCGCCGGGTCGTACACCTCATGGAGCACCGGCCAGCCGTGCGCCTCGGCGAAGCCGCGGAGATCTGCCAGCTTCCGGGCCGCTGTCGCCGAGTTGCTGTGACAGGTGTAGAGCAGGCTGCGGGGATGGTCGGGCGCCGTACCCACCAGCGCGGCGAGGGGCGGCACGGCAGGTGGATGGGCGGGGGTGTCGGGCATCGTGCTCAGCTCCAGAGCGTGGAAGGGTAGTGACCGTTTGGCACAAGCCCCGGAGGGCGCTGCCGGGGTGCTGTGCAGGGTGTGGTTGAAGAGTTCACGCCTCCCCCGCCGACCGGATCCGGCGTCGGCCCGCCGCATGGGTTGAGGTACCGCTCAGCAGACGCCTGAAGAATGATGTCGACCGCCCGGCTTACGGATCGCGCACTTCCCCACCGGCCCTGATGGAGACCCAACTACCGTGCTGCATGTGCGATTTACTGTGCAAGGGCAACGGCAGAAGCCACATAATTGGCAATTGCCGGAACACACACAAGGGGTTGTTCAAAGGGGTACAGGGGGTGGCACACTCGGGACACGGCCCGCAACAGCGCAAGGCAGAGGGCGCGTTGAGCGCCTACAGAGCTGGGGAGAGGGTTACGCGTGGCAGCAAAGCGCGGCGCTACATTCAGACGCCGAGAACTCGGCAAGGAACTTCGCAAGCTCCGGGACCAGCAGGGGCAGACGCTGCAAGAGGTCGCCAGAGCCCTGGGCTTCTCCCACACGAAACTCGCACGGGTCGAAAACGGCGAGAACGATCTACCGCGTGTCAGCGACCTCCAGGCCCTCATCGACCACCTGGCCCCAGATCTCCCCAAAGAAGACCTGGAGACGCTGCTCCAGCTCCACCGGGAGTCGCTGAGCAAGGAGCCATGGACGCCCTACAAGGCGTACATGCCGTCGAAGATGCCGACCTACCGAGGTCTGGAGCAGGACGCCACAGTCATGCGGGTCTGGCAGCCGGCCTTCGTGTACGGCCTGTTCCAGACGGAGGACTATGCCCGGGCCCTTTATCAGATCGCCAAGCCTGTCGACGAGACAACCAGTGAGTACATCGAACAGAACGTCCGGTTGCGACTGGAACGCAAGGACCTCATCACCCGCTCGGACGACCCGCTGGAACTGCGAGTGATCATGGATGAGGCAGCCGTGCGGCGGATGGTGGGCGGCCCCGACGTCATGCGCGCTCAGTACGCAGAGATCGCGAAGCTGGCCGAGCTGGACAACGTGACCATCCAGATCCTGCCGCACGACGTCGTGACGTACCGCTCCGAAAGCAACTTCACGATCCTCGACTTCGCCGAGACCCTCGCCCCGGTCGCGCAATCCGACATGTGGAACACGATCAGTGTGACCGATGAGCGGCAGGACGTTCAGCGAAGCATCCGCCGCTTCGACGCCATGCGCGACAGCGCCCTGCCCCCGGCTCGAACGTCCGGGTTCCTGCAACTACTAGCCCGAGAGTGGTAACAGCCATCAATACCAAGACCATAGCCCTCGAAGTGGTCCCCGAGTCCGCCTGGTACAAGTCCTCGTACAGCAACGACTCAGGCGGCTCGTGCGTCGAGATCGCGGCACTCGAGCACCAGGTGGGCATCCGCGACTCCAAGAACAAGAAGGGCCCCGCCCTCGTGGTGCCCACTGCCGCCTGGTCCTCCTTCATGGAGCTCGTTCGCTGCGCTCCCGGCGGGCAGGCGTAGCAGACCTGTTGCGCCGTCTTCTCAGCCAGATCAGAGGGCGGCGCTTCCGGCCGCCGAGCGAAGTTTCTGCCGGTGGCTCTCTCCTCGGTGAACACCCCGGCCCCTGGCGGCCCGCACTCGCCCGTCCTGCTGTCCTCCCGTCGACCTCGCAGTGGCTCGCCTCAGGGAGGCCCGAGTGGTGCGCGAGCGCGCCACTCAGCGCGGTGCCAAATAGCCGCAGATCGCGGTCACGCAGCTGGTCGCGGTGTAACTGTGCGTGAGAAAGGCGAGGCCTCCGGTCGGCTTCAGCAGACAGCCGAGTGGAGGTGTTTCATACAGCCGATCACTCCTGCGTCCGCGTCCACGTTCGCGGTGTCGAAGCCCGCAAGAGCCGTCGCGGCGGTCCGCCCGGTCCCACCGAGTCCGATTCCGGACCGGCTACCGACCGGCTGGTGACCATGTCGGTCCGGGTCCGGACCCGGACCGCGGGCTCAGTCGGTCCCCGCGGCGCATTGCGGTCGGTGGGAAGGGGCGTGCGGACCGTGATAGTCCTTCCCGGTCCGGAAACAGACCCGACCGTCGCCCGTCGCGTTTGCGGCCGTGGGGACCCTCGGGACACGCTCGTGAGTCCGGCCGTAGACCACTCGGACGGCCTCTGCCAGGCAGCCGGTGACGCGGTGGCTGTATGCCGGCTCATGAAGCCGCGGCATTTCGGTGCCTGTTGTTCCCGAGGTGCAAGGCGCTGTCGCTGTACGAGAGCGGGATGCGTCATGGTTTTCGACCCGACCGACAAGCTTGTGCATCGTGATCGACGTCGCGGATGCTACCGAGGTACTACATCACGCTTAAAGTGCCGCCAAACGGGCTGGTCAGGCTCCACTACGGCCCTGACGATGCCGACCGCGCCTCCCCCCGAAGCGACCTCACAGCGCTGCCGCACCCCACACGCCGCCATGAGAACGCCGCACCGTTGAACGCGAAGACAGCCCACTGACGTTCCGTTTTAAGTATCCGCTGTTCTCCGCTTGTCGGTGGAGCTGCTTGCTGGGGGTGCCAGCACGCCCGCTCGCTCGTGGAGGAGGCGCCGCCATGCCAGGCAAGCCAAGCCGTACCGACAGGACAGTGGGTACGCGCCCAGGTCGACGGCTCCCGCTGGACCTCGCCCGTGAATGCTTCGACCTGCTGGTCGCGGGGCCTTCGCCGCTGTCCCTGGACTGCCGCAACCTTCCCGGGCTTCCCGATGGCCCCATCCCGCTCGATGAGTTGCTCGACCGATTGCTCAGCGGACACTGCCCGCGTGCGACGAAGGACGCCGTCTGGCCGGAGCTGGTACGACGCTCCCGATCCGAGGGGGCCACCTGGACACTGGCCTGCACCGGGATGGCACTGCCCACCCTTGCCAAGATCTCAGGGCAACTGACGGCACGGTACCCGGCGGATCCGGCCGACGTGCACGCCGAGGTGCTCTGCGGGTTCCTTGCGGCACTGTCCACGGTGGACCTGGGCCGACCCCGGGTGCTCGTACGACTCAAGTGGGCCGCCTACCGGCGGGGGTTGGCCACACTGTCCCGCGAACTGGATGCGCCCACGCCCATGGGGCCCGGATTCGACTCCGCTCCGCCGAGGCATCCATGGGGCCATCCCGACCTCGTGCTGGCCAGTGCGGTCCGGGCGGGAGTCCTGACCCGGACCGAGGCGGACCTGATCGGGACTACGCGGCTGGACGATGAGTCCGTCACCGACTGGGCGATCACCCACAAGGCGACTCCCGGCTCCGTCTACAAGGCCCGGCGCCGGGCCGAGTACCGACTGATCGACTTCCTGAGGGAAGGCGTCCAGACCGGCGGTGCAGAGGATCCAGTGGCCCGGGCCGCGATGGCACGATGGCGCAAGCCCCGCGACTATGCGGCCCGGTCATCGCAGGGGGCGGCCGTCACCGTCCGTATCCCCCAGGCCGGCGCGCTCGGACCGGCCCCAGCGCCATCGCTCCGATCCGCGTGTCCAAAAGCGCCGCCCGAAGCGGTCTTCTCGGGTGCGGGGGCCTGCCATCCGCTCCCGCACCCGTTGGCTCCACCTCTCCCTCGGAGGTCCTCCAAGTGCACCGGATGACGGGTTCCTCGACTCGCCGGTCAAACCAGTGCCGCGGCCGCCGCGCCCCCAACCGTGCTGGGGAGCCTCCGGGGCCGCGAGCTGGTAGGCCGACGCTCAGCGGGCCATCTGTTCGGCTTCGTGGCCGCCCCAGGGCGCGAGCGGGAAGACGGCGGCCTCGTACACCGTGATGCCCGCGACGACCGCGTCGCCCAGCCCCGCCTCCGTGCCCCTGCGCTGGGACCAGCCGACACGATCCAGGCGCCAAGCCTGTTCGATCCCTCCTGCGCAGGGGTATGCCCTGCCTTGCCGACCGCACGTCAGGGCTCGGACCGGATCTGGCTGATGGGGGAATCGTGCGCACTCGCGTGTCCGGACTGAGCCTCGGTCCGATCCGAGGGGACTACCACCTCATGACCCCGTTCGCGGGCACCCTGCTGCAGATACTCAGGGGATTCCTGCTGATCGCCTGGGTCGTCATGGCCGGTTTCACCGTGTTCGCCCCCGACCAGGTCGACGGAAACCTCGCCTGGACGACGGCGGTGGTGATCGCGGTCTACACCGTGACGTTCGGATGGCGTCTGCTGACCGCCCGGCTCGGCATGAACCGGTGCTACCTCCTGGCGGAGGGGGTGGCCGTGACCAACCGCTTCGGCCGGGTGACCGATTCCGTGGCCTGGAGCAACGTGACCGGTATCCAGCAGACAACGGTCGTGGAACTCTACATGGGAGCGCACCGCATGGAGATCCACCGGAACCAGACCGCCAAACCCCTCACCTTTCTGGCACCGGGCGTGAAATCGCAATTGGTGCAAGCGCTGCTCACCGAGGGCCGCCGCGCAGGAGCCCTGCAGTGAGGGGCATCGGGGCCCCAGGCCGTGGCCACTTGCTCTGGCAAGCGCGGATACATCTACCCCGGAACCGTCGCCCTCGCAGCCCTCATAATCTGGCTGCGCATGGCCCGGGAAACATCGCCTCCGAGTGCGCGACGTCGTCGCCCACGTCCATCCGCTTGCGGGAACGCGTGGCGTCGACGGCGCGGCCGCAGCGCGCTCTTCGCTGAATCTCTGTGAAGTCTTCCGTGGTCACCTGCGCCATTTCTTCCGCGGTGACCTCTGGAGCACAATTACCGCGAGCGTTATCCGATCTTTCGCGACGTGCACCTTATGCGCTGCGCCTCGACGGAAGTACAGAAGACCTCGAGTAGTGAAATCCTCGAATGAATTACATTTTCACTGCGGCCATAGCGCAATAAATTGGCCCTTCGTTCGCGCCCCGGCCGGACCACCCTTCGTCTTGTCCAGTTCCTGACGGGACATCGAGTTGCATGCTGCGCAGGAAGGTCTCACGGCCCGGCGACCAGCGCCAAGGCCGGGCAGAGGGGTTTCCTCTCTAGCAGGTGGGCCGTTCGGTAGTAGGACAAGTAGTGGGACTGGCGCTCCAGCCGGGTGGGGCCTTCGCGAAGACCGCCGTCGGCGCTGTCGGCGCTGTCGGCGCTGTCGGCGCTGTCGGCGCTGTCGGCGCTGTCGGCGCTGTCGGCGCTGTCGGCGCTGTCGGCGCTGTCGGTGACGGACAGATGCGGAGGGAACTCCTGTGTCCTGTTCATAACTTCGGGACCGAATTTCTGACCGTGTTTGAGAGAGTCAGCTGAAGCCGATCTCGGTGAAGGCGCAGCCCCCGCGTTCGGCATAGGGCAGTGCCTGCCGGGATACGAGCCTCGGAGCCTGCCGGAGGTACTGACGGAAGCCGGAGGCTCTGAACCTCAACTCGAAAGCGTGGCCTTCGATGAGCCAGAGCGGACAGTGGGAAAAGTTCGAGCGGGCGTCGTCCGGCACCAGCCGGTGCACCTTGTCGACCTCCAAGTCCAGGCCCACACCCGTGAAGTCGAGGTCCCCCTCAAGGTCGAAGACGTCCTGGAAGACGAGTGTCGCCGGCGAGATCCAGAACGAAAAGTGTGTTGCGGGCGGGACCGGGTGGACCCAGCGGACGATGTAATCAAGATCGAAGAGGAGACGAGGCAGGATGTCACCGGTCGGCTGGACGGACAAGCCGTGGATGGTGGCGTCATGCCACCCCATCGCCTCGAAATCTCCGTCGCTCCAGGTGCTCTTGGAGAGACCTGATTCCTCGTGGCTGCCGTCGCTCATGCCCGAATCCAACCAGACACCTCAACGGACGCCGTCACAGCCCGGGCATGGATCAGCATTGGACGAGAAGAGCGGGGCCGGGTCTGGAGGCTGGTGAGGTGACCCGCATGGTCGGCGCGAACACCGCCAACGGCACCCGACTCATCCTCTGGACCTGCCAAACCACCCCCGACCAGAAATGGACGCTGCCCTGACGTGATGGATCAGCCCGGGAGCGGGCCCCTTCCAGGCCCGCTCCCGTTGCCACATGTCGCGGTATCAGGCTCCGCTACCGGTTCAGCAGTTGATGGGGATGCACGGCTTGGGAATGTCGGCGTGGACGAGGTGGTGATCGGAGTAGTTGTTGTGCACTCCGACGCCGGGCTGGGCGTATCCCTTGCGCTGCCAGATGTAGTCGAACTTCCGACCGTTGGGCTGCCCCTGGTCCCCTATGGTCATCTGGCAGTTCGTGGTGGACTGCGGGGTGCAGTTCGGGTCGGCGTCGCGGAATGACTCCCACATCGGGGCCAGTTCCGCGCCGTTGGGCTGGGAGTTGAAGTCTCCGAGCACGATGACGTCGGGGTACTTGGTCGCCTCGGCCACCAGCTCCTTCACCTGCCCCGTGCGCACCGCCGACTGGCCGGCCTCGGCCAGGTGGGTGGCCACGATCCGGTAGGTCTTTCCGTTGAGCGTGGTGTCGGCCGCCACGTAGCCGCGCGGCTCGCTGCCGCCCTGCCCGTAGATGTGATTGACCTTGTTCGTGAGCGGGGCCGCCGAGAGGATCGCGTTCCCGTAGGCCTTTCCGTAGGGGTAACAGCGTCCGGTCCTGTTGGTGACGCTGCCGTGGGCGATGTTGTAGTCAAGGCCGTAGCGGAAGTCGAGCAGCTCAGCCAGCCGTTCGGTTTCGCCGACACAGATTTCCTGTAGCGCCACTATCTGAGGTCGGTACGTCTTGATCTGTTCGGCGATCTGCCGGATGTGCATGGCGGGATCGCTGCCCTTGTCCGGCCAGCGGCACGGATTGCAGACGTTGAAGGTGACCACTCGGTTCTGGAACGGCTCCGCCTTGATTTCGCTGTCCCGCACACCTGCCGCATCGCCGGTCGTGCGGGTGTTGCCGGCGGAGGCGGCTGCGGCGGCCCCGCCCCCGATATCCCGCTCCCCCGCGGCACTGGCCGTCATCGGCGACAGCAGGGCTGCGACAATCACGGCGACCAGCGCTAACAGGATTCCCCCTGGCTTGCGCATTTACTACCTTCTTCCGTGGAGGGTGGTATAGGCAGCGCCATCGCGGGACGCCGCCCGGGGCAGCGATGCGCGCAAGCACGCAGAGCATCGCCGCGTGAGGGTCCCGAGAGCCGCGCCGGGGGCTTATCGAGGCCCGCGTCAGGAGACGCTAGGCACCGTCCGGCAGCCTGTCGTCAAACGAGTGACGTAGCGGCCGGTCAACTCCTGCGGTAGCGCCTGATGCAGTCACGCCGCACGCCTGATGATCTGTTCTCGCCGGTCGTTGGCGGCCGCCCGGCGGACAGGCCCGCGCAGCGACCCGGGAGCCGGGCCAGCGAAGACCCGGCGCTCGGGCACCGGTCCGCAGGAACTCCTGCCGACCGGTGAAAAGGCTCCGGGCGGGCGGGTGGGGCGATACTGATGGTGACACTCGCCCTGCCGACCGGCCGGGCC
>NZ_JBNNJZ010000350.1:0-8668 GCF_050270335.1 Streptomyces sp. NPDC059900 | reverse complement strand
GGTTTCGGGAAGGGGCGGGATCGGGGAATGCCCCGCAGGGCCCGCCTACCCCGCCCGCCCTAGCCCGCCAGGTACCGCACCTGATCCCACAGCGCCGGGTCGACGATCCCCGCCCGCCGCCGGAACTCCCACACCGGAACGTCCCGCAGCTCGTCCGTCTCCAGGAAGCTCGGCCGCCCCCGCGCGTCCCCGACCGACCCCGGCGGCAGCGGAATCACCCCGGGCCGCTCGTCGTGGTACTTGCTGGTGATCTTCGCGACGACCGCGCTCCCGCCCCGCACGGACAGCACGAGACAGGGCCGGTCCTTCTCGCCGGGCCCGTCCTCGTACGGCACCCGCGCCCACCAGATCTCCGCCGGTCTCGGCGCGGGCAGCTGACGCCGCGGGCCACGCGGCCGACGCGCGGGACGGCCCGCCGGACGACCCGGCGGACGGGTGGTCCGACCGCGCGGTCCGCGGTTGCTGCGACCCCAGCCGTCCACCACGGTGGCGACCACGGCGAGCACCACCACAGCGGCCAGGGCGAGCCACCACGACGTATCCATACCGCAGACGGTACCGGCGCGCACCCCGCCCCGCGCGCCCCCCGAACCGGTGACAGCGCAGGTGAGTTCTCCCACAACGGCCCTCGGCGGAGGAGCGACCGGCCCTTTTGCGCCTTACGCTCGACGGACTGAAGCACTCCGCGAAGAGCCTCTCGCAAGACTCGTCGCGAGCCCCGCAAGGCCCCCGCACAACCCCCGTTTCGCCTCCGGAGGTCTCCGCTCCATGAAGCTCACCGTCGTCGGCTGCTCGGGGTCGTTTCCGTCCGCGGACTCGGCCTGTTCGAGCTACCTCGTAGAGGCCGACGGCTTCCGGCTGCTGCTCGACATGGGCAATGGTGCCCTCGGCGAGCTGCAGCGCCATGTCGGTCTGTACGACCTGGACGCGATCTTTCTCAGCCATCTGCACGCCGACCACTGCATCGATATGTGCGCCTATTTCGTGGCGCGCTACTACCGGCACGAAGGCGGCCGCTGCGCCCCCATCCCGGTCTACGGACCCGAGGGCACCGAACAGCGCCTGACCACGGCCTACGCAGACACCCCGTCGGCCTCCTCGATGAGCGAGGTCTTCGACTTCCACACCGTCAAGCCGGCCTCGTTCGACATCGGCCCGTTCTCCGTGCGTACGGAGAAGGTGTTCCACCCCGTCGAGGCGTACGGCATCCGCGTCGAGCACGGGGGCAAGTCCCTCACGTACTCGGGAGACACGGGTGTGTGCGGCGCGCTCGACGAACTGGCCGCCGACACCGACCTGTTCCTGTGCGAGGCCGCTTTCACGCACGGCAAGGAGAACATCCCCGACCTGCACCTCAACGGCCGTGAGGCGGGCGAGTCCGCCCAGCGCGCGCGAGCCGCGCGTCTCCTCCTCACGCACATCCCGCCGTGGACGGACCCGCAGGTGAACCTGGCGGACGCGCGAGCGGCGTACGACGGCCCCGCCGAACTCGCGAAGGCCGGCCGCGTCTACGAGATCTAGCGCCGGGTCCAAAAGATCTAGCGCCTGGTCCCGCGGCCGCCGAGCGCCATCCTGTTCCAGGTGTGGCGGCGGCCGCGGACCGCGACCGAGTAGGCGTACATGACCTCCGGATCGCACATGCCCGGCAGGTAGGAGTCACCGAAGTGGTGGGCATCGACGCCCACTTCCTTCGCGGTCAGGGCCAGCTGCGGCACGACGTTCGCGTGGCTGCCCTCCTGGCTGGTGCCGATCGCCCCCATCACGACGGCCCCCGCGTCCTGCACCGCGGCCACGGCCTCGGCCGCCAGCTCCTTGGTGACACCCGGCAGCGTCCCCGGCAGCGGCATGACGACGCCGTCCGCGCCCGCGTCCACGAGCGAGGTGAGCCGGGCGGCCGTGACCCGCTCCGGGTGACCGGCGTGGTGCATCTTGCCGCTCCAGAGCGCGACGTCGTCGCCGAGGCCCTGCCGCAGCTCCTCGGTGACCCGCGCGAGCCCCTCGTACGAACCGCCCGTCCCCGGATTCGCCGTCAGGCAGAGCATCGCCGCACCCATGTCGATGAGCCGCTTGGCGTACTCGGGCTTGGCGCGGCGGATCTCGGGGACGTCACCGGGCTCCAGGTTGATGCCGACGGGCCGGCCGATGAAGGCGGCGAGATCGGAGATCGAGTCGAACGTGCCCAGGCCCGGCAGATCGAGCCGCTCGCCGTCCCAGGCGCGCTCGATCAGGTTCAGTACGACGATGTCGGCGCCGAAGGCGGCGACGAGCTCGGCGTTGTGGACACCGGGCATGCCGGGCATCGGAACGAGGGCGGCCCGGTCGGCGAACACCTCGCCGACCATGGTGCGGCCTTCCGCTGCGGCGACCGAAGCGGTCAGGGCGCGACCGCGGAGGGCGGAGAGCTGGTCGCGGTCGAGATCGAGGATGCGCGGTGTGTTCATGCTCCGACCGTAAGCCGCCGGACACGGCGAAGCCCCGCACCGTTGGTCGCAACGGTGCGGGGCTTACGTCCTGAAGTGTGACGTCCCGAGGTGTGACGTCCCGGAGTGTGGCGGGAGGCTACTTCGCCTCGGCCTTGAGGATCTCGGCGAGCTCCTCGTCGGACTCGCGGCCCGGCGTCGGCAGGTTCCACTTGGTGATCGCGAAGCGGAAGATCACGTAGTAGACCGCGGCGAAGCACAGACCCACGAGGGCCAGGCCCCACGGGTTGCTCGCGATGCCGAGGTTGAGGAAGAAGTCGACCGCTCCCGCCGAGAAGCCGAAGCCGTCCTTCATGCCGAGCGCCCAGGTCAGCGCCATGGAGACACCGGTGAGCACCGCGTGGATCGCGTACAGGACCGGGGCGATGAACATGAACGTGAACTCGATCGGCTCGGTCACACCGGTCACGAAGGCGGTGAGCGCGAGGGAGAACATCATGCCGCCGACGACCTTGCGGCGCTCGGGACGGGCGCAGTGGACGATCGCGAGGCAGGCCGCGGGAAGGGCGAACATCATGATCGGGAAGAAGCCGGTCATGAACTGTCCGGCGGTCGGGTCACCGGCGAGGAAGCGGTTGATGTCGCCGCTCTTGCCCTCGTACGAGCCCGCCTGGAACCACGGGAAGGAGTTGAGCAGGTGGTGCATGCCGACCGGGATCAGCGCACGGTTGGCGACACCGAAGATGCCCGCGCCCACGGCGCCCGAACCGACCAGCCACTCACCGAAGTTGTGCAGGCCTGTGCCGAGGATCGGCCAGATGTAGCCGAAGACGATGCCGAGGATCAGACCCGCGAAGGCGGAGAGGATCGGGACCAGGCGGCGGCCGCCGAAGAAGCCGGCCCAGTCGGGCAGCTTGGTGCGGTAGAAGCGCTGGTACAGCAGGGCGACGACGATGCCCATCACGACACCGCCGAGGACCTTGGCGTCCACCGGCGCTTCCGTCATGACTATCTTGCCGTCGACGACCGTCGCGATCTTGTCGAGGTTCGGGTCGGTGAACGTGGCGAGGACGTTCTTGAAGACGAGGTAGCCGGTGACGGCCGCAAGGGCGGTCGAGCCGTCGGACTTCTTGGCGAAGCCGATCGCGATGCCGACGGCGAACAGCAGCGCCATGTTGTCGAGGATCGCGTTGCCGCCCGCGGCCATGAAGGAGGCGATCTTGGTGACGAAGGCAGGGAAGGAGTCCCGGCCGAGCATGTCGGGGTTGCCGAGGCGGACGAGCAGGGCGCCTGCCGGCAGCACGGCGACCGGCAGCATGAGGCTGCGGCCGATGCGCTGCATGACAGCCATCACGCCGGCGCCCTTCTTCTTCTCGGCCGCGGGAGCGGAACTGGCCGTGGACACAACTTCCTCCAGTGGGCAAGGCGCCGCCAGGGGACATGGAAGTGGGTGACGGCGGCGTCTCCGAAGCCGCGGCGGGACGGCCGCGTGGTCTACACCAATTAGTGGTGTAGACCTGTTGTAGCACGGTGAAGGTGACGTAAGGAACCCACGAGTTTTGTGGGGTCCGCCATAACGCGAAATAAACGTGGAAAGCCCCCCGGGCGATTTCGTCCGGGGGGCTTCCGGTTGAGCGCGGGCCGGTCGTCGACGGCGGCCCTGGCGGCGGCTATGCCTTCGTCTGCTCCGCGTCCTGCGCTTCCGCTTCTTCCTCGGGCTCCCGGCCCGGCGTATGCAGGTCGAACTTGCGGATCACGAAGCTGAACAGCACGTAGTACACGACGGCGAAGACCAATCCGATCGGGATGATCAGCCAGGGCTTGGTCGCCAGACTCCAGTTGATGACGTAGTCGATCAGGCCCGCCGAGAAGCTGAAGCCGTCCTTGACCCCCAGGGCCCACGTCACCGCCATCGAGACACCGGTGAGCACGGCGTGGATCGCGTACAGCGCGGGCGCGATGAAGAGGAACGAGTACTCGATCGGTTCGGTGATGCCGGTGACGAACGACGTCAGGCCTACCGACAGCATCAGGCCGCCGACCACCTTGCGGCGCTCCGGGCGGGCCGCGTGCGTGATCGCGAGGGCCGCCGCGGGGAGCGCGAACATCATGATCGGGAAGAAGCCCGAGGTGAACTGGCCCGCCGTCGGGTCGCCCGCGAGGAACCGGTTGATGTCACCGTGCACGATCGTGCCGTCCGGCTTCTCGAAGTCGCCGAACTGGAACCAGACGAACGTGTTCAGGAACTGGTGCAGGCCGACCGTGAGCAGCGCGCGGTTGGCCACGCCGAAGATCCCCGAGCCCAGCCATCCGAGGTCCACCAGCCACTTGGAGAAGCTGGTCAGCGCGTCGCCGACGGGCGGCCAGACCCATACGCACAGACCGGCGAAGACCAGGCCGACGAAGGCCATGATGATCGGCACCAGACGGCGGCCGTTGAAGAAGCCGAGCCAGTCGACCAGCTTCACGCGGTGATAGCGCTGCCAGAACCACGCGGCGAGCAGGCCCATCACGATGCCGCCGAACACCCCGGGATTCTGGTACGCGGCCTGCGCGACCGTCCCGTCCTCCGCCACGCAGACGCCGCTCCACAACCCCGCGGCGCCGAAGGTGGTGTCGGCGGGGCAGTCGTCGGGGAAGGCGCGCAGCACCGCGTAGTAGACGAGGAAGCCCGTGACCGCCGCGAGCGCCGTGGAGCCGTCCGACTTCTTGGCCATGCCGATCGCGACACCGATGCAGAACAGCAGGGGCAGACCGAGGGTCGAGTCCAGGAGCGAACCGCCCGCCGCCGCGAAGACCTTGGCGACGTTGTCCCAGCCGAGGCCGTCGGCGCCGAAGACGTCCGGCTGGCCCAGTCGGTTGAGGATGCCCGCGGCGGGCAGGACGGCGATGGGGAGCTGGAGGCTGCGGCCCATCTTCTGCAGGCCCTGGAACAGCCCGTTCCACCACTTCTTCTGCGGCACCGCCGCGGCGTCGGTACTCATCGGCGTCCCCTCCGGAACAAGCCAGGTTTGGCGGTCGTTGGAAACTGGTGTAGACCAGTTGCGGAACGGGTGCGGTGCCGTCCTTCAGGGGATGGCATGAGGGATGGCACCTTGATCGTCATCATTGGGTACGAGTGCCATAACCGCCCGCGAAGATGCTCCAACCGTGCGTTACCGTGGCAAAGCGGACCTACGGTGTGGTGAGGCCGCGTCCTTTAGGAACAGGGAGAACACCATGGCCAGCAAGGCTGAGAAGATCGTCGCCGGGCTCGGCGGCATCGACAACATCGAAGAGGTCGAGGGCTGCATCACCCGCCTCCGCACCGAGGTCAAGGACCCGGCACTCGTCGACGACGCCGCACTGAAGGCCGCGGGCGCGCACGGCGTCGTCAAGATGGGCACCGCGATCCAGGTCGTCATCGGCACCGACGCCGACCCCATCGCCGCCGACATCGAAGACATGATGTGAGCCAGTCATGAGGCGAGCCAGTCATGACGTGAGCCAGTCATGACGTGAGCCACCGAGCTCACCCGCCGAGGGCCCTGCCGATCACCGGTAAGGGCCCTCAGCCATGTGCCGATAGGGTCAGCCGCATGTCCTCCACGCCCCGCATCGACGGCCGCACCCCCGAACAGCTCCGCCCGATCACCATCGAGCGCGGCTGGAGCAAGCACGCCGAGGGCTCCGTCCTCATCTCCTTCGGCGACACCAAAGTCTTCTGCACCGCCTCCTTCACCGAAGGCGTCCCGCGCTGGCGCAAGGGCAGCGGCGAAGGCTGGGTCACCGCCGAATACTCGATGCTGCCGCGCTCCACCAACACCCGCGGCGACCGCGAAGCCGTACGCGGCAAGATCGGCGGCCGCACCCACGAGATCAGCCGCCTCATCGGCCGCTCCCTGCGCGCCGTCATCGACTACAAGGCACTCGGCGAGAACACCATCGTCCTGGACTGCGACGTCCTCCAGGCCGACGGCGGCACCCGCACCGCGGCCATCACCGGCGCATACGTCGCACTCGCCGACGCCATCGCCTGGGCCCAGGGCAAGAAGCTGATCAAGGCAGGCCGCAAGCCCCTGACCGACACCGTCTCCGCTGTCTCCGTCGGCATCGTCGGCGGCGTACCGCTCCTCGACCTGCGCTACGAGGAAGACGTCAAGGCCGACACCGACATGAACGTCGTCTGCACCGGCGACGGCCGCTTCGTCGAGGTCCAGGGCACCGCCGAGGCCGAGCCGTTCGACCGCAAGGAACTGAACGCGCTGCTCGACCTCGCGGTCGGCGGCTGCGAAGACCTCGCCGCGTTCCAGCGCGAGGCGCTCGAAGCCACGAAGTAGCCGGTCGGCCGGGGCGACAACCGGTCGGCCCGGCAGGCAACCACGAGCCCTCGCCAAGCGTTCTTACGGATACGGGCGCACGCGTAAAGCCGTGCGCCCGTATCAGCACTCGGGGAGGGACCTATCCATGGCCGCGCGCCACCGCCGTATCGCCATCGCCATCACGTCAGTTCTGATCGCCGTACCGGCGGGCATCGGCCTCGTCGGCTGCGACGCCGTCAACAAGGCGCTCGACTGCGTCCAGACCGCGGACGCCATCGCCGACAGCGTCACCGACCTCCAGCAGGCCGTCGAGAAGGCGGGCGACGACCCCACGCAGGCGGACGAGGCACTCGACAAGATCGACAAGAACATCGACGAGATCGGCGACAAGACCGACGACACCGACGTGAACAAGGCCGTGGACGACCTCGACAAGGCCGTCGGCAACGTCCGCGACGCCGTCGACAAGGGGGACGCGACCCCCGACCTCAAGCCGATCGTGGACGCGACGAGCGAGCTGACAAAGGTCTGCACGCCGTAAGGCCCCGGCGGCTTGGATACTGGTCGTCATGACCCGCCTCATCCTCGCCACCCGTAACGCCGGCAAGATCACGGAACTCAAGGCGATCCTCGCCGACGCAGGCCTTCCCCATGACCTCGTCGGCGCGGACGCCTACCCCGAGATTCCCGACGTCAGGGAAACCGGCGTCACCTTCGCCGAGAACGCCCTCCTCAAGGCCCACGCCCTCGCCAAGGCCACCGGCCTGCCCGCGGTCGCTGACGACTCCGGCCTCTGCGTCGACGTCCTCGGCGGAGCCCCCGGCATCTTCTCCGCCCGCTGGGCAGGCCGCCACGGCGACGACGCCGCGAACCTCGCCCTCCTCCTGGCCCAGCTCGGCGACATCGACGCGGACACCCACCGCGGCGCCCACTTCGCCTGCGCGGCGGCCCTCGCCCTCCCGGACGGCACGGAACGTGTGGTGGAAGGCCAACTCCGAGGCACCCTGCGCCACACCCCGGCGGGCACGGGCGGCTTCGGCTACGACCCGATCCTCCAGCCGGAGGGCGAGACCCGCACGTGCGCGGAGCTCTCCGCCGCGGAGAAGAACGCGATCAGCCACCGCGGCAAGGCGTTCCGGGCGCTGGTGCCGGTGGTTCGGGAGCTGTTGGGCTGAACCAAACGGGCTGTGGGGCCGGTCTTCAAATGACCGGCCCCACAGCCCGTTGACAGTGCGGCCGGTGGGACTCGAACCCACACGGGTGTGAACCCACTGGGACCTAAACCCAGCATGACTGCCAAATTCCATCACGGCCGCTCAAAAACGGTCATTGCGTTTGACCGGCGGCGTTCAGTGTACGGGTAGCGCGGGCTACCCGGCGAGAGGCGCCCTCCTCTTCTGACGGCACCATGTTTCTGTCAGCGAATGGCAGTTGGGGCACAGGTATCGCAGATTCGTCCGCCCGGCGTGGTCAGGCAGGACGACCAGCACCCGTTGGGCGATCGGAGGGGGCGCGGGGCGGTCCGGCTGCACCCAGGCCCGGCGTTTGAAATGGCTGGTGTCGAGGCCGAGCCGCGCTGCCGCACGCCGGATACGCCGGTGATTGGTGTCGTTGACCTCCATACCGAGGCCCCGCATCACATCGGCATAACTGGTGGAGCTCCGTACAAGGTCGCGGAGTTCATCCTCCGGAATCAACGGCCGCCGCCCTTGCCGTACGGGTCCCGCATCGTTCCCCTCCCCGTCCCGGCCGCCCGTTGCAGCCTCGTACGGGCTAACGAACCGTTTATCGGACAGTCACGAACGGAATGCGGAACGGCCCGCCCCCGCTTGCGTGCGGGGGCGGGCCGTTCCGGGGCGGAGTGGGGGAGGGAGAGGGAAGTCAGAAGCGCGGCGTCGGGGCTGCTGCCGCGACCATTTTTGCTGCCGCCTCCGTCGTGCCCACCGA
>NZ_JBNNJZ010000349.1:0-8694 GCF_050270335.1 Streptomyces sp. NPDC059900 | reverse complement strand
GTCACAGGGGTCACAGAGCGCAGCGGGTAAGGGGAGGCCGGAAGCATGGCGGTGCAGTGGAAGAAAATCGGGCTCTTCGCGCTAGTCGTCTTCATGCTCTACGTGATCATCACTGACCCCGCCAAGGCCGCGGACTACGTGCAGATAGGCTTCGAAGCGGTTTCGGATGCCGCTCGGAGCATCGGTGACTTCATGACGTGGGTCGCCAACGGAGGCAAGGACTGAGCGGCTCGTCCCGCCGTCCTGTGACTTCCCCCCTCTCTGGAGTGCGCATGATCCGCCATCTGGTCCTCTTCAAGCTCAACGACGGTGTGGAGCGCGACGAGCCGCGCGTCGTCGAGGGCGTCAAGGCCTTCCGTGCGCTCGGCGACCAGATCCCGGAGCTGACGTTCTGGGAGTGCGACTGGAACATCACCGACCGGCCCATCGCGTACGACTTCGCCATCAACTCGGCGGTCGAGGACACCGATGCGCTGAAGCGGTACATCGAGCACCCTGCCCACCAGGCGGGCGTCGCCCTGTGGCGGGAGTTCGCCACGTGGGTGATCGCGGACTACGAGTTCTGACTCACCGCGCCGAGCGGCCCCTCACCGGATGGTGAGGGGCTTTTCTGCGTCTTATGGCCCAACTTGACATTCAACACGTAGTTATCGGGTGCTTGCACACAGTGCACATGTCTTGTGATGCTATGACCGCTTTTGACGGATGAGTTGACCACGGTCGGCTGATCTTGACTGAGCTCGACAGGACTTGATTGCGCTTGACCGAGAAGGGGTGGCGTTGACCGTGCCGGCCAGTACTGCGCCCGAAGCACCGCCCGTGACCCCGCAGGCGAACCTCCCGGCCGCCACCAGCGTCCCCGGCACGCCCGGCACCCCGAGCACCCCCAGCAGCAGGGGCGCCGACACCAGGGCACTGACGCAGGTGCTCTTCGCCGAACTCAAGGACCTGGAGCCGGGCAGCCGCGAGCACGGCCGCGTCCGCGGTGCGCTCATCGAGGCCAATCTGCCGCTGGTGCGCTATGCCGCCGCCCGCTTCCGCAGCCGCAACGAACCGATGGAGGACGTCGTCCAGGTCGGCACGATCGGTCTGATCAACGCCATCGACCGCTTCGACCCCGAGCGCGGCGTGCAGTTCCCGACCTTCGCGATGCCCACCGTGGTCGGCGAGATCAAGCGGTACTTCCGCGACAACGTACGAACGGTCCACGTGCCGCGCCGCCTTCACGAGCTGTGGGTGCAGGTGACCGGGGCGACCGAGGACCTCACCACGGCGCACGGGCGCTCGCCCACGACCGCGGAGATCGCCGAGCGGCTGCGGATCACCGAGGAGGAGGTCCTGGCCTGCATCGAGGCCGGACGTTCCTACCACGCAACGTCGTTGGAGGCGGCCCAGGAGGGCGACGGGCTTCCCGGACTGCTCGACCGGCTCGGCTACGAGGACCCGGCCCTGGACGGCGTCGAGCACCGCGACCTCGTCCGCCATCTCCTCGTGCAGCTGCCCGAGCGCGAACAGCGCATCCTGCTGCTTCGCTACTACAGCAATCTGACGCAATCACAGATCAGCGCCGAATTGGGCGTTTCCCAGATGCATGTGTCAAGACTGCTGGCCAGAAGCTTCGCGCGACTTCGATCCGCAAACCGTATCGAGGCGTAACCGTAACGAGTGGACTGCTCTTCGAGCGGTTTCCGACGACTTCGCGAGCAGAAAAGCCCCAGACCCCCTCTTTCCTGCATCGATGTCACTCTTCTTTGTCGACATGTAACTACAGCGTGTTGCCGACATGTGACATTCTGCTGGAACCGCGTTTGCCGGAGCCCCACGTCCGGTATTCAGGTGGAGGCTGCGTTCCTCCGACGGGAACGTCCGCCGCGACCGTCCGCGACCCAAAGGGGGTGGCATGTCCGCAGACCAGGGCAGCTCGAAGGTGCTCACGCTCACGAAGAGCGAATCAGCGCCCGACGCGCTTGCGAGCTCAAGTGTTTCCGGGGCTTCAGGCGCCATCGACACCCGCACCCTGTCCCGCTCCCTGTTCCTGCGGCTCGCCGCACTCGACAAGGACAGCCCGGAGCGTGTCTACGTAAGGGACACGCTGATCGAGCTCAATCTCCCGCTCGTTCGGTATGCGGCAGCGCGCTTCCGCAGCCGCAACGAACCGATGGAGGACATCGTCCAGGTCGGCACGATCGGCCTGATCAAGGCGATCGACCGGTTCGACTGCGAACGGGGCGTCGAATTCCCGACGTTCGCGATGCCGACCGTGGTCGGCGAGATCAAGCGCTTCTTCCGCGACACCAGTTGGTCGGTGCGCGTCCCGCGCCGCCTTCAGGAACTGCGGCTCGCGCTGACGAAGACGAGCGACGAGCTGGCCCAGAAGCTGGACCGCTCGCCCACCGTGCCCGAACTCGCCAGGGCGCTCGGGGTCTCCGAGGAGGACGTGGTCGACGGCCTGGCCGTCGGGAACGCGTACACAGCCTCCTCGCTCGACTCCCCGGCCCTGGAGGACGACGGCGGCGAGGGCTCCCTCGCGGACCGTCTGGGGTACGAGGACAGCGCTCTCGAAGGCGTCGAGTACCGCGAGTCCCTCAAGCCGCTGCTCGCCAAGCTGCCGCCGCGCGAGCGCCGCATCATCATGCTGCGCTTCTTCGCGAACATGACGCAGTCGCAGATCGGCGAGGAGGTCGGCATCTCGCAGATGCACGTCTCGCGGCTGCTCACGCGGACGCTCTCGCAGCTGCGGGAAGGGCTCATCGCGGACTGATCGCGCTCCCCCTGTGGCCCGGGATGCCCAAGGCACCCGGGACGCCGCAGGGGGACTGTAGTTGCTGACGGGGTTCCTAATTGACGACCCGTCAGACACACTGGCGCGATGCGACGTGGCATACGGAACGTGCTGAGTGCGTCTACGGCTGCGCTGTGCCTGGGCGGGGTTCTCGCCGCTTGCGGCGGCGGGGGCGGCGACGACGGCTATGTGGCCACGGGCCCCGTCGGCGCGGGCCCTGAGCGGGCGCCGGGGCAGGGTGTTTCCCCCACCGGGGACGTGGAGTTGGTCCCGCTGGACGGTGAGTCGTCGCCTTCCGGCGAGGGTGACGGCGACGGCGGCAAGGGTGACTCCTCCGAGCCGTCGGAGTCCGGCTCCGGCGACTCCTCCGGCAAGTCCGCCGCCAGCAAGGCCGGTTCGGGCTCACCGGACGGCCCGGACGCGGGTGAGTCCTCGACCGGCGGCGCCAAGCCCGGTCGTACGGAGAGCAGTTCGGGAAGCGGCTCTGCGGGGCGCCCTGCGGGCGGGGCGAGCGGTTCGCCCTCCGCGCCCGGCGGCGGCTCCAGCACGAAGCCCAGCGGGCCCGCGAAGCTCAGCGTGGGCGAGCCGGAGCGGAAGCCCGCGGACGATCGCTGGTGCGAGAAAGTGACCGTCGCCTTTCGCAACACCGGGGGGTCGCCGGTGCGGTCCGGAACGGTCACCTTCGAGACGCACGTCATCGGGGCGCTTGGCGTGGACTGGGCCACGCTTGAGTCCACGGAGAAGCTGCCTGCGCCTATCGCGGCGGGCAAGACCGTCAAGAAGACCTGGCCCGTGTGCGTGGACGCGTGGCGTGTGCCGCTGGGGATGCATGTGGAGACGCGGGACGTCTCCGTGGACTGGAAGTAGCGGGGTCTCTTGTTCGCTGCGGGTCCGCCGTGGCTGAGCGCGCAGTTCCCCGCGCCCCTGAAGCGCCCCTGCGGGGCGCCCCTACTTCAGCGCCAGCCAAGCCACCCCCGCCACCACCGCGATCGCGAGTACGACGCCGATGATCAGGCCGATGCGCGGGCCCGCGGATGCTGCCGCCGGCTGCTGGGCTCGGCCCTGGGGGGTCTCGTCGACGAAAGCACGGAACATCTGCGTGCTGCCGGCGGGGTCGGGGTTCTGGGGGCCCTGGGGGTTGTGTGCCATAGCGCAGGACCCTAGCGAACCATCGGGGGTCGGCCCAACCCCCGCTGACCACGGACTTTACTGGCGCGGTCCCAGACCTTTGCCGACTCTTTAGCCGGTTGGTCCAGTTTTAGTTTGCCTGCGGCAACCAACTGTCTCTATCGTTGCCCTAAGCAACAACATAGGAGGTGTCGTGGCCGCGCAGCGTCATTACGAGGACCTGGCCCGACAGCTCAGCGCCATCGGTGCCGTGAAGCGCGGCCTCGGACGAGGTCTGCCGCACGACTGCCCGGGCGGATCCGCCGCCGTACTCATCCTGCTCGACCGGCACGGAGAGATGCGGATGAGCAGGCTCGCCGAGCTGCTCGCCGTGGACATGTCGGTGACAAGCCGCCACGTGGCCCACGTAGCCGAGAAGGAGTGGATCCAGCGGGATCCCGACCCCGCCGACAAGCGCTCCCGCATCCTGCGCCTGACCCCCGGGGGCAAGGCCAAGGTCGATGAGCTGTCAGAGCTGTCCATCAGGACACTCACCCACTACTTGCATGACTGGTCGGACGAAGAAGTCGTCCAGCTCAGCACGCTGCTCGCGCGACTGCGCGACAGCTTCGGGGACTGCCGCGCGGCTTCGGCCCGGCTCCCCTTCGAAGAGACCACCCGTACACCCGCGTAATGAAGAGGAAGCCCATGGCAACAACCACACCATCCGGTGTGCGGGGCAGCCACGCCAAGCACGGGGCGACTCATGACGAGAACGCTCCGATGACACACCGGCAGATCATGGAGGCCCTTTCCGGCCTGCTGCTCGGCATGTTCGTCGCGATCCTTTCGTCGACGATCGTCTCCAACGCCCTGCCCGAAATCATCGGCGACCTGGGCGGCGGCCAGTCCGCCTACACCTGGGTCGTGACCGCTTCGCTCCTGGCGATGACGGCGACCACGCCCCTGTGGGGCAAGCTGTCGGACCTCTTCAGCAAGAAGGCCCTGGTCCAGATAGCCCTGATCATCTACGTCGGCGGTTCGATCGTCGCGGGTCTCTCGCAGAGCCCCGAGATGCTGATCGCCTGTCGCGTCGTGCAGGGCATAGGCGTGGGCGGTCTCTCCGCCCTCGCACAGATCGTGATGGCCGCGATGATCTCCCCGCGCGAGCGCGGGCGCTACTCCGGCTACCTCGGCGCGACCTTCGCCGTCGCCACCGTCGGCGGCCCGCTGCTCGGCGGTGTCATCACCGACACGTCGTGGCTCGGCTGGCGCTGGTGCTTCTACGTCGGCGTGCCCTTCGCGATCATCGCGCTGATCGTTCTCCAGAAGACCCTGAAGCTCCCCGTCGTGAAGCGGGACGTCAAGGTCGACTGGGGCGGCGCCTTCTTCATCACCGCGGCCGTCTGCCTGCTCCTGGTCTGGGTGACCTTCGCGGGCGACAAGTACGACTGGATGTCCTGGCAGACCGGCGCCATGGTCGGCGGTTCCGTCGTCCTCGGCCTGCTCTTCCTGCTCGTCGAGTCCAAGGCGAGCGAGCCGATCATCCCGCTGCGCCTGTTCCGCAACCGCACCATCACCCTCGCCTCGCTGGCCTCGCTCTTCGTGGGTGTCGGCATGTTCGCGGGCACGGTGTTCTTCAGCCAGTACTTCCAGCTGGCGCGCGACAAGTCGCCGACGATGTCCGGTGTCATGACGATCCCGATGATCGGTGGCCTGTTCATCTCCTCGACGGTCTCGGGCCAGATCATCACCAAGACCGGCAAGTGGAAGGCCTGGCTGGTCACCGGCGGTGCGCTCCTGACCGCGGGCCTCGGCCTGCTCGGCACGATGCGCTACGACACCGAGTACTGGCACATCGCGATCTTCATGGCGCTCATGGGTCTCGGCATCGGCATGATGATGCAGAACCTCGTGCTCGCCACGCAGAACCAGGTCGCTCCGCAGGACCTCGGCGCCGCGAGCTCCGTCGTCACCTTCTTCCGTTCCCTCGGTGGCGCCATCGGCGTCTCGGCGCTCGGCGCCGTGATGTCCACCCGCATCACCCACTACGTGAAGGACGGCCTGGCCGACCTCGGCCCGAAGGCACAGCAGATGGGCCACGGCGGCACCGGCGGTGGCGGCATCCCGGACCTGGACAAACTCCCGGCTCCGTTCCGCACGGTCATGGAGAGCGCCTACGGGCACGGCATCGCCGACGTCTTCCTGATCGCCGCCCCGCTGGCGTTCCTCGCCTTCCTGATCACGATCTTCATCAAGGAGGTTCCGCTGCGTACGTCCGGAGCCCTTGCCCAGGCAGCCGAGTCCGCGGACGCCGGCACCCCGGCGGCCACCCCGTCGGCAGCCGCCACGGCCACCGCGGCCACCGACGAGCAGCCGGTCCTGGCCTCCGTCGGCGCGCACACCGAGACGGGCCCCGAAGGCACGCAGAAGCTCGCGGCGGTGGCCTCCTCGGCCGCCGGTGAAGCCCTGCCGCAGACCTTCGGCGGCGGCACTCCGGTCCACGGCTTCGTCCGCGGCGCGGAGAGCACCCCGGTCCCGCGGGCCGCGGTCACGCTGATCTCCCTCGCGGGACGGCAGCTGGGCCGTGCGGTCGCGCAGGGCGACGGGTCCTACGCGGTGGACGCGCCGGGCGCGGGCTCGTACGTACTGATCGCTTCGGCCGACGGCTTCCAGCCGCAGGCCTCCACGATCGTCGTCTCCGACGAGGCCCTGAACTACGACATCCTGCTGAGCGGCACGAGCGGCCTCAGCGGTGTCGTACGGGCCTCCGACGGCAAGCTGCCGGTCGCGGGCGCGATGGTCATCGTGACCGACGTGCGCGGCGATGTCCTGGCCACCGGGCTCACCGGTGAGCAGGGCGAGTTCACCTTCGCCGAGCTGGTGCCCGGACAGGTCACCATCGCGGTGAACGCCGCGGGCCACCGCCCGATGGCGCTGCCCGTCGAGGTCGGCGCGGTCGGCGTCACCCGGGTCGAGGTCGAGCTGAACGCCGGTTCGCAGGTGCTCGGCACCGTGCGCGCCAAGGGCGGTCCGCTGAACGACGCCCGCGTCACGCTGGTGGACGCGGCGGGCAACGTCGTGGCCACCGCGACCACCGGGTCCGACGGCGCGTACGCCTTCAGCGACCTGGACAGCGGCGAGTACACGGTCATCGCGACCGGTTACCCGCCGGTGGCGACGGGTCTGACCGTCGCCGGTGAAGGTGTCGGTGACCACGACATCGAACTCGCCCACCCCGGCGAGTAGTTGCCCCCGGCCCGGGCGCGCGCTTCGAGCGGATGAGCGTGCCCGGGCCGGTTGTGGAAGGGCCCCCGGACCGGCGGCGACGCATACGGCAGGGGACGGCCGTGTCACCGCCGCCGGGGGCCGCCAGGGGGTAGGCCCCCCGGCCGTAACGACCAATTGAGTAACCCCCGCGGCGAGTATTTGGTCCGCGAGAGCGGCGCCGGTTTAGGCGCAAGGAGAAGCATGGCACTGAGCGCTCGGATTCGGACGCGGGACGGGTGGGCGGTATCCCACGCCGTCGTCACCCTCACCGACATGACCGGTACGCAGGTGCTGCGGGCCGCGGCGGACCAGGACGGCGCCGTGCGCGACGCGACGGACCTGGCACCGGGCCCGTACACCGTGATCGTCACCGCGGTCGGCTACGCGCCCGTGGCCTCGACCGCCATGGTGACGGCGAGCGGCCGTGCCGAGGTCGGCAACATCGTGCTGGCCCGGCAGGGCGGCACCGAGCTTCCGCCGCCCGGTCCCTGGACCATCGACCCGGCGCACTCGACGGTGGGCGCGGTCGCCCAGCACCTGGGGATCACCAGCGTGCACGGCCGGTTCACCGAGTTCGGCGGGCGCGTGGAGATCGCCGAGGACGTGGAGAAGTCGCGCGTCGAGGCGGTCATCAGGTCGGCGTCCATCGACACCGGCAACGGCATGCGCGACGGCCACCTGAAGTCGCCCGACTTCCTGGACGTCGAGCAGTACCCGGAGCTGACCTACCGCTCCACGGGCCTCACGCCCGCCGGTTCGGACCGCTGGACGGTCCACGGCGAGCTCGGCATGCACGGTGTCGTACGCCCGGTCGACCTGGACCTGAGCTACCTCGGCACCGGCGCCGACCCCTGGGGCGGCACCCGCGCGGCCTTCCGGGCCACGGCCGAGCTGCGCAGGGAGGACTTCGCCATGAACTACAACCAGGTGGTCCAGGCGGGCATCTCGGCGATCGGTACGACTCTCCGGGTGGAGCTGGACATCCAGGCGGTCCAAGGGGAAGCCCTCCCCCAGGTCTAGCGGAACGTGCGGGTCTAGGGTGCGGACATGGCACCCAACATTGCTACCAACACCACGGTCTCGATCGATGAGTTGCTCGACTTCGTCCGTCCAAGGCACCGCGCCATCCTGCTGACGGGCCGGTCGGACGGGACCCCGCAGGGTTCGCCCCTGACCTGCGGGGTCGACGACTCCGGACGGATCGTGGTGTCCACGTATCCGGAGCGGGCCAAGACGCGCAACGCCAAGCGGAATCCGCGGGTGAGCATCATCGTCCTGAGCGACGAGTGGAACGGCCCGTGGGTGCAGATCGACGGCACGGCCGAGGTCATCGACTCCCCGGACTCGGTGGAGCCGCTCGTCGAGTACTTCCGCAACATCTCCGGCGAGCACCCGGACTGGGACGAGTACCGCGAGGCGATGGTGAAGCAGGGCAAGTCCATCATCCGGATCACCCCGGAGCGGTGGGGTCCGGTCGCCACCGGGGGTTTCCCGGCGGCGAAGGCCTAGCGACACAGACCTGCAAGGGCGTACGG
>NZ_JBNNJZ010000348.1:0-8727 GCF_050270335.1 Streptomyces sp. NPDC059900 | reverse complement strand
CCCGTGTCCCCCCCCAGTCTCGTCTTGCGTCCTCGCCGGCGGGGGGGGCCTCTGACCCTCCGCGCGGGGGGGGGGGGGGGGGGGGCCCCCCCCCCCCCCCCCGCCCCCGTACACCGACACGACAACGGAAAGAGGGCATCGACCATGGGCAGCAGCCACTGGATACGGCGGATGGGGATGAAGGGCCCGGGGGACATCCGCCTGGTCTGCTTTCCGCACGCGGGCGGCTCCGTCACGTTCTTCGCGGGGCTCGCGCGAGCGCTGGCGCCGGACGTCGAGGTGCTTGGCGTGCAGTACCCCGGCCGTCAGGACCGGCACAGGGAGCAGCCCGTCGAGGAGATTCCCCGGATGGCCGATGCCGTCAACGAGGAGCTGGGCGCGATCCTCTCGGACGGCCGTCCGTGTGCGTTCTTCGGTCACAGCATGGGTGCGCTCGTGGCCTTCGAGGCGGCCCTGTCCCTGCGCGGGGGCCAGCCGTCGAAAGACCTCACGCGGCTGTTCGTCTCCGGCCGTGCCGCTCCGCTTGCGGGTCCGCGGCCCGGCGACCGGCTGTCCGGGGACAAGGAGTTGCTGACCGAGCTGCACCGTCTCGGGGGTGTCGGCAAGGAGGTACTCGACGATCCGGAGATGCTTTCGATGATCATGCCGGCGGTGCGGGCCGACTACCGGGCCCTCGCGACGTACGGCATGACCCCGGGCGCCTCGCTTGACTGCCCGGTCACGGTGCTCACCGGAGAGGCGGACCCGATCGTCTCGCCGGAAGAGGCGGCGCAGTGGGAGGGCCTCACCTCGGCCCCCACCGAGGTGCGCGTCTTCCCCGGCGGCCACTTCTATCTCCAGGACCAGGTCGAGCAGGTCGCGGCGGCGGTGCGCGAGTCGCTTACTTGGTCGGGGGCTCGTACGTGAGGTTGTGCATGGTGCACAGCTCGTAGAGGTTCTCCTCGAACACCGGCTCGAGGTCGCTGTAGGCGAAGTCGAGCTGGCGGAGGATCTCCATGCACAGCAGGCCGTACAGCTTGATCCAGCTCGACAGGAACAGGTGCAGGGCCTCGGGCGGCAGCGCGGTCTTCGTCCGGGCCGAATATTCGGTCATCTGGAGCTGGATGGAGGGTGACAGGTCGTCAAAGGACGGAACGGGATAGGGAGCCTGCTTCCATACGTCCGCGAGCTGGTCGAGGAAGACGCTCTCGAACTGCTGCCCGGCCTGCTGCCGGGGGGACTCCTCGTCCGGCTTGACCGCCGACATCACGGGGCTCGCGAACATCCAGCTGAACTCGCTGGGGTGGTCGATGGCCCAGGCGCGCATGGCCCGGCACGTCATCAGCAACCGCCTGCCGGGGCGTTCGGGGGAACAGGCGTCCCGCGCCGCCAGCATCGTCGAGGTGAGCTCCTGATAAAAGTCCGTAATGATCGCTTCGACAAGGGCGTCATGACTGACGTAGTAGCGATATACAGCAGGGCCGCTCATGCCCATCTCGCGGGCCACGGCATTGACCGTCACTCCGGTCGGGCCGTGCTTGCGCAGCAACTGGCGTGCTGTAGTACGGATTTCAAGAAGTGTGGCCTGCCGGCGCCGTTTCACCCAGGGACTTGACGTTTGCTGGCCCATCGCTTCGTCCTCGCAGTCGTAGCCATTGACATGATAGCTAGCCTATGGTTTGTTATAGCTCGTAAGTTAAGTCAGTGGTTAGAATATTACTGAGTAGAACTCGTACTGTCCATAGGTCAAGGCACGAGGGATGACGATGCGGCGGAGCTTTGAGGACTGGCGGTTTGCGGCGACGGCTCTCGTCCTCGTCGCGGGAAGCGCCTGGGGCGTCTCGCGCGCGCTTTCCCTGCGGAACGCGCAAATCGCCCGGCTGATCGACGTGTTGGACGCAGCCGTGGCCGGCGGCGCCGTGAGCCAGGGAGCCTTGCAGGAGGCGCGACAGCGCTGACCCGGGCCCGGTCGCGGCGATACCCCACAGAGCCGGGCGCGCAGCCGTTCCCCCGTGCGGCTGCGCGCCCACCAACCTGCGTCCGGGCAGGGCGCCGTGCATGTCTTCATCAGCGGCACATACTTGTTCACCGGCGAGGAGACCACCCCATGGCACACGCGCACCGGCGTGGCGCGTCGGCGGTCCCCTCGTCGATGCTCAGGTGTTTCCCGGCGTGTTTCCCGGGGTGCTTCCCGGCATGTTTCCCGCAGAGACGGTCAGTTGCTGCGGCTGCCCTGGCCCGGCGCGTCGGACGTGCCGAGGTGGGCGTCCCGCAAGACGTTCCTGAGGCACAGGGCCGGAGGGTCCAGGGAGAGGGACGTGGTGAGCGACATGCCGCCGCCCCAGGCGGGCCGCCTGCGGAAGAGCTCCGGGCGTGCCGTCGTCACGACGAACACGGGTCCGCTGGCCGTCCCGCTGCACACGTTGCCCACGTAGTCCAGGAGTGTTTCGTCGGTCAGGTGCAGGTCGTCGATGGCTATCACCACCGGTCGCGGTTCCGCCGGGTCGCCGGCCGATGCCTCCGGCTCGAGGAGGCCCGCCAGTTCGGCCATGCGGGTCTCCGTGGCGTACGACCGCTCCGGCGGCTGGCAGGGCAGGGAGTACGAGAGGAACCGGGGCGGGAGCGCCTGGTCCAGGATGCGGCGCTCGAACTCCTCCAGCAGCTGGCTCTTGCCGGTGTTGGGGCCGCCCAGGATGGTGACGACGTGGGGCGTGCCGTGATGGCGCACCCGGTGCCACAGGCCGTGCAGGACGTCGAGTTCCACTTCCCGGTCGGCGGGGCCGAGTTGGGATCCGGGGAAGCGGGGGCGCTCCTCCTTGGCCTTCCACGCGTGCGGGATGTCGCCCGCGCTGTCGTAGTACACGGCGGAGGCCGTCATCTGGCGTGTCTTCCCGCAGACCAGCACCTCGCCGGGCTCGGCGTGCCGCAGCAGGAACTGGCTCTCTTCGAGCGGTTCCCCGTCGGCGGACCATCCGGTCGTGGCGCCGCCGCTCCCGCCGTACCGCACGCGTGCCTCGCCGGTCGCCACGGCGGCGTGCAGCGTCGGGCCGTGCTGTTCGCGGTCCGATCGCGGGAGCGGGTCGGAGGAGCCCTGCGCGTGGAGTTCGTCCCGGATCGCCATGGCGGCGCGTACGGCCGACCAGGCGTGGTTGCCGCCCGAGTCCAGGGCGTCGAAGATCGCCAGGTGGGTGGAGCCGAGCGAGCCGAAGACCCTGCCGTCGAACGCGGTGACCAGGCTGCGGACGCGGTCGGCGATGTCATCGCGCAGATCGTCGGCGCCGCCTGACGGTGAGTCGTCCGGCGCGGGACCGAAATCCAGGCGCAGGAGGAGCACGCTCACGACACCGCGCTCCCCGGTCGACGCCGTCGGCACCACCGACGGGGACGACGGGGGCGAGGGCTGCGCAGGGGCCGCGGCGTGCGGCGGCGCCTGTTCCACGGCGCACACCGGGTCGGGGATGCTCGCCCTCGGCTCTGCGGGGTCGCGATCGGCCGCGGTCGGAAACTCGGCGCGGTCGATGCTCTCGACGTTTTCGGCGCTCTGTGCACTCCCGACGCTCTCTGCACTGCCAACGCTCTCGGCACGCTCCACGCTCTCGATGTCCTCGGCGGACACGGAGGGTCCGGACGGGGTGAGGGCCGGCTCGTGGTTCAGGATGGCCCGCTGAAGGGACTGGAGTTCGCGCCGGGGTTCCAGGCCCAGGTTGTCGATCAGCGAGGCCCGCAGGCGGCTGTAGACCTCCAGGGCGTCGGCCTGTCGGCCACAGCGGTAGAGCGCCAGCATGAGCTGGCCGCACATGCGCTCGCGCAGCGGCTCGGACTCGACCATCGACTCCAGCGCGCCGAGCGTCGACTGGTGCCGTCCGCACTGGAGTTCAGCCTCGAAGTAGTCCTCGACCGTGTCGAGCCGGGTGTTCCCCGCGGCGGTGAGCTGGGGCCAGCGGATCCCGGCTTCCGCGAGGTCGGTGAGGGCCTGGCCCTGCCAGAGGTCCAGCGCACCCTTGAGGGTCCGCGCCGCCTTTTCCGGGAGCCCCGCGTGCAGGGCGGCCCGCCCCTCGTCGATCTGCTGGTCGAACACGTGGAGATCGACCTGTCCGGGGTCGACCCGGATCATGTATCCCGGCGTCTTCGTCACCAGGGTTCCGGACAGGGTCCCTGCGTCGTCATGAGCGGAGAATGCCCGGCGGAGACCCCAGACGGAGTTTTGCAGAATTTTGCGCGCCGTCGTCGGAGCGTCCCCTTCCGTCCACAATGCATTCAGCAGTTCGGAGGTCGGGACCACACGATTCGCATTCAGCAGCAAGTACGCCAGCGTGGCGCGCTGTTTGGTGCCGCCAAGGGCTATGGATCGTCCATCCTTGATGACTTCAAGAGGGCCAAGCATACGAAACCACATCAGGACTCCCCGCTTGCTTGCCTGAGATACGTACGGATTCAGTTGCTCTTCCCACGACAGCGCGGTGCTGCGACGGTGGGGGGCTTCGTTGGCGGCCCGTAATCGGCCGATATGCGCCGCGGACGACTTACACGGCAATCTAACGGTGGTGAGGGACTGAAACAAGACTAATAGTGTGTGCCGCTTGACCGAAAAATTGCGGATTCCGATGTTCCGCAAGTGCAGTTGCCGACGTCGCGCGCCTGACCACGCATGCTGTACGGCATACCGGTCACGGCCGGGGCCGGATCGGATCGCCGAAGACCGCGCGATTACCGGACAGTGGGCGCGTGATGTGCACCCCGTTACCCGCCCGCGGCATTTCTCCGCACGGCCATCGCATTGCAACTCGGCGTTCTTAACGCAGGCAGTCGGGGCCCGTCATTCCGAGTTACAAGAAATTCATGCACACGTATTCTTCGGAAAGCGCCGGGAATTCCTCCGGAGGTCATACGATGATGCCGCGGGACATCGCCGTGATGCCCCGCGGCACAGAACTCACCGGTCCAGAATCCTGGCCACCAACTCGGCGGCGCCGTCATACGGCATACCCGCCGCGCACAACAGGGTGACCGTGGTCGCCCGGCCCGCCTCCTCGGGGCGCACGTGCCCGTTGTTGGTGGCCTCCATCACCGAGAACAGCACCCCTTCAAGGACATAGCGCAGCCCCTCCGCCGGGAGGGGAGAAGTGAACGTCCCTTCCTCCAGGGCGCGTCGGATGAGGCCGGTACCGGCCTCATGAACGGCGCCGAGGCGGTCGCGGATGCCCTTCATCGTCAGGCTCTGCTGGGCGAGGGAGAGCAGCAGGCGGTAGCGGTCGACGACCTCCCAGACGGCGAGGAGGGAGCGGGCCAGCGCTTCGGCGGGGTCCGCGACGCCTTCGCGGCCCACGGTGTGGGCCTGCTCCACCGCCTCGATGGCCTCGCCGATGATCGCGGCGACCAGCGCCTCGCGGCTGGGGAAGTGCCCGTATACGGTGCGCCGCGCCACGCCCGCCGCGAGGGCGATCTGATGCATGGACGCGTCCGGGGCGCGGAGCAGTTCGGTGAGGCCGACGTCGAGGATGTGGCGGCGGTTGGCTTCGGCTCTGAGGCTCGACGCGTGTGGGTTCATGACTCCTAGTTGTACAGGCATGTGCAAGTACCGCTACATTGCACAGGTGTGTGCAACTTGCTGTTGCGCCGCTCTGCACCCGCCGACCGTCGGCGCACCTGCCGGCTGTCGGTGCAACCGCCCCCTGTCGGCGCGGTTGCCGCCCGGTCGGCCGCAGAGCCGGAACCAAGAACGGAGGGGGACCCATGCCGTTAATCGTCAACAAGCCGGTCGAGCGGATGAACGGGCCGTATGCCCGACGCTGGTGGGCGCTGCTGGTGCTCTGCCTGAGTCTGATGATCTCGGTCATGGCGAACACCGCCCTGACGGTTGCAGCACCGGCCATGACCCGCGATCTCGATCTGTCCAGCTCCGACCTTCAGTGGGTCATCGACGCGTACACCGTTCCGTACGCCGCGCTGATGCTGCTGCTCGGCGCGATCGGCGACAAGTACGGCCGCCGCGGTTCGCTCGTGCTCGGCCTGCTCATCATGGCCGCGGGCGGCGTGGCCGGCACCTTCGCCGACACCTCGGCCCAAGTCATCGTCGTCCGCGCGGTCATGGGCTTCGGCGCCGCCATGATCATGCCCGCGACGCTTTCGCTGCTCGCGGCGACGTTCCCGCGCGAGGAGCGGGCCAAGGCCATCACCATCTGGGCGGCCACCTCGGGCCTCTCCATCGCGGCCGGGCCGCTGATCGCCGGTGTGCTCCTCAAGGACAACGGCTGGGAGTCCACCTTCCTGATCAACGTCCCGGTGTGCGTCGTCGCGGTCCTCGCGGCGTACGTCCTTGTGCCGCCGTCCAAGGCCGGTGACCGCGGTCGGATCGACTACGGCGGCGGCGTGCTCTCCGTCATCTGGTCCGGCGCCCTGATCTACATGATCATCGACGGTCCCCACTTCGGCTGGGGCAAGTCGGCGTTCACCGCCGCGGCGATCGCCGCGCTCGGTCTGCTCCTGTTCGTCTGGTGGGAGCTGCGCCACCCGCGGCCGATCCTGGACGTGCGGAAGTTCGCCGAGCGCGCCTTCGCCGGCGCCAACCTCGCCATCGCGGTCTTCTTCCTCGCCGTGTTCGGCGTCTTCTACTACCTCACGCAGCACTTCCAGTTCGTCCTGGACTACGACCCGCTGGAGACCGGCATCCGCATGCTGCCGCTCGCCTTCGGCGTGTTCCTGGGCGCCGCGCTCACCGGCGCGCTGACGCCGCGCCTGGGCGCACGCATCATGGTGACGGTGGGCATGGTGGGCGGTACGACGGCCCTCGCGCTGCTCATCGGCGTCGACGGGAGTTCCACGTACTCGGACTTCGTGGCGCCGCTGGCGCTGCTCGGCCTCTCCCTGGGCCTGGCCGTCTCCCCCTGCACGGACACCATCATGGGCGCCTTCCCCGAGTCGGAACTCGGCGTCGGCGGCGCCGTGAACGACACCTCGCTCGAACTCGGCGGATCACTCGGCATCGCCGTGCTCGGCTCGGCGCTCGCCTCCTCGTACGCGTCGAACCTCACCGACGAGACCGAGGGGAGCAAGGTGCCGCCGGAGGCCCTTGAGGCCGCGAAGGACTCGGTGGGCGCGGGCAACGCGGTGGCACAGTCCTTCCAGGAGAAGGCACAGCAACTCACCGAGCAGGCCGCGCAGGCCGGTTCGCCCGCCGAGGCCGCCCAGCTCAAGCAGCAGGCCGCGGAGATCACGCAGGGCTCGGCCCAGATGGCCGACGCGGTCGGCTCCGCCTTCTCCGACGCGGTCTCCCAGACCAGCCTGATCGGCGCAATCACCCTAGGCGCGGGCGCCCTGATCGTCGCTGCACTCATGCCCCGCAAATCCGCCGAGCCGCAGCCCCCCGCTGAGGAGGAACACCACCGCACCGAGCCCCGGCAGGAGCCGGTACCCACGAGGGCGGGCCGCTGAGCCAACTGCGCGTTACTGCAGGCGAGTTGCTTCACACTCCCCCGCGGTCGCGCTCCCGCTTCAACCGCTTGTGCCCCCGAGCTGTCATCTCAGCTCGGGGGCACAAGCGTGGCCGTATTCTGCGAGGCCGTCTTCCGCGGCGCCCTCCGTCTACGGGACCGCGTGCAGGGCGCCGCGGTGGAAGACGATGGATGTGGTGGCCGCCGTGGTGTCCATGCCGGTCACCCGGGCCAGGGCGAAGTGGTGGTCGCCCAGTTTGCGGATTTCCTCGACCCGGCAGTCGATCCATGCGGCGATGCCCGGCAGCAAGGGGTTGCCCAGCGGGGACTTCTGCAGCGGGAGGCCGGCGAACTTGTCCCTGCCGCTGGTCGCGAAACGGGTGCACAGCTCCTGCTGGTCGCCCGCGAGGACGTTGACGGTGAAGGTGTCCGAGTTCCGCATCTCCGGCCAGCTGGAGGACTTCTCGTCGACGAAGATCCCGATGAGCGGCGGATCCAGGGACACCGACACGAACGACCCCACGGTCAGCCCCGCCGGCCTGCCCCCCGCTGTCGCCGTGACCACGGTGACGGACGTCGGGACCTCGCGCAGCACACTGCGGAGTGTCGCCGAGCTGACGGGCATCTCTACGTCTACGTCTACGTCTGCGTGACGGCGGGCGGGCGAAGTCGTGCCCATGCTGACCTCCCGGTCGAGTCATCCTCTGTCAGACCCTGGCATCCGGACCTGGAGAGCCAGTCATCGTCAACTGGTGCGATCAGCGCCAGCTGTGCGGGGCGCGGAAGCCGGGCTCGCGCTCAAGGCGGCGCCAGCCGGCGCGGGATTGTGTGCGGCGGGACTGAGTCGGGCCCGGCGCGGCGGCGCGGGCCAGCAGGATCACGGCGATGGCCGCGAGTTCCTCGGGTTCGGCGTGCCCCCTCTCTACGCGCAGCATCTGGCGGGCGTCGGACGCAGGAGTCGAAGTGGTCATGGGAGAGGTTCCTCTGGTGTGTGAGGGATGGAGGGTGCTTGGGCATGTGTGCCGGGACATGCGCGTCTCGGGAACATGTATGTGCCGGACGCGTTCGTGCCGGGACATGTCCGGGCCGGGTCATGTCCGTATCGGGACATGCTCGTTCCCGGACATGCGCGCGCCGGGACACCTACGTGGCGCGGCATGTCTTGCGGCACATGTCATGTGCGGCCGGGGTGTGTGTCTCTGATGACCGCTGAGTTACCGCAGGGATTACTGCGGGGGGTTGCCGTGCTTGCGGGACGGCAGGTCTGCGTGCTTGTTGGCGAGCATCGCCAGGGAGCTGATGAGGACCTCGCGGGTGG
>NZ_JBNNJZ010000347.1:0-8737 GCF_050270335.1 Streptomyces sp. NPDC059900 | reverse complement strand
GGACAGCTCGACGCCCTGATCGAACGCGTACGGGCCGCGGGGACACCGGTCGGCGTCACGGTGGACCTGCCGCCGCAGCCCCTGTCGCCCGGCACGGACCTCGCGGCGTACCGCGTCGTCCAGGAGGCACTGACCAACACGATCAAGCACGCGCCCGGCGCCGAAGCCTCCGTCACCGTCGGCCGCGGCGACGACTGCCTGGAGATCGAGGTCGTCGACACCGGAGGCGTACGGGACGCCCCGCGGGCGGAGGGCAACGGCCGCGGTCTGATCGGACTGCGCGAGCGCCTCGCGGTCTACGGCGGCGAACTCACCGCGGGGCCCACCCTCACGGGCGGCTACCGCATCAGTGCCCGCATCCCCTGGCGGACCTCATGAGCCGACCGCCGCTGCGCCTGGTCATCGCCGACGACCAGGCGCTCGTACGGACCGGCTTCGGGATGATCCTGGCCGCCGACGGCATCGAGGTGACGGCCGAGGCGGCGGACGGGGCCGAGGCGGTCGCGGCCGTCCGGCGCACCCGGCCCGACGTGGTCCTCATGGACATCCGGATGCCGCGGATGGACGGCATCGAGGCCACCCGGCGGATCCTGGGCGGCGAAGGGCCGCACGAGACGCGGGTCATCATCCTCACCACCTACGACCTGGACCACTACGTCTACGCGGCGCTCACCGCCGGTGCGAGCGGCTTCCTGCTCAAGGACGTCACCCCCGAGCATCTCGTGGCCGCCGTGCGCCTCGTGCAGTCCGGTGACGCCCTGCTCGCGCCCGCCATCACCCGCCGCCTCATCGAACGCTTCGCCACCCGCGAGGAGGCCGCACAGGCACCCCCGCACCGCGACCTCTCCGGACTGACGCCCCGCGAACTCGAAGTGCTCCGGCTGCTCGCGACGGGCCTGAGCAACGCGGAACTCGCCGACCGGCTCTTCCTCAGCCCGACCACGGTCAAGACGCACGTCGGCCGCATCCTGTCCAAGCTGGACCTGCGCGACCGCGTCCAGGCCGTCGTGCTCGCCTACGAGACCGGCCTGATCTCGCCCGGCGGGCGCGACGCCGTCACCTGAGCGGCTCTTCGGCGGCGCGGCTCAGTGACGCCCGCGGAACTTGCCGAGCATCCGCCTGGCCTGCGCCCGCTTCCTCGGGTCGGCCGAGGCGCGGCGGGCCTCGCGGATCGCGCGCTGTCCCTGGGGGCTGCGGACGAACTGCTTGATGCGGTTGATGACTCCGGGCATACCGACTCTCCTAAGCACTGACGCCGAGAGCGCACGCTTACCCCGGCCGGCACCCCCGAAACGAGAGCGCGCCGCGGCGACCGGCGGCGTGGTCCGTTGGCCCTCTCTTGGCTCGAAAGGAGCGTACCGGAGTGGGCCAATGGTCCAGTGAAACCTGAGCCTGTTGAGCCAGCAGGACTCAGGATGGTCTGATGGGTCTGTCGATGGCGCTGCGGATTCCCGCGGCGCCTTTTTCATGCGGGCAGTTCGAATTTCTGGCGGGCAGTTCGACGGAGCTGAACGCGAAAGGGGCGGGGAAGTGCTGAAGAGCGTGTTCACGGCGCCGGATCCGGGACGGATGCGGCTGCGGTTCGCCGCGCGGGCCGTCATCGGCATCGCCCTCGCGGTGACCGTGTGCGGCCTGGCCGGGCACTCGCTCGCCGCGGCGATCACCGGCGGGCTCGCGGCGCTTCTCGCGCTCTTCACCGTGGGCGACACGACCGTGCGGGGGCAGGCCGTCACCACGGCCCTGCTGCCCGCCGTCGGGTTTCCGGTGCTCGCCCTCGCGGCCGTGCTGCACGACGTGCCCGTGGCGCGGGACGCCGCCTTCCTGGCCGTGATGGGCGCGGGCGTGTACGCGCGGCGGTGGGGGCCGCGCGGGCACTCGCTCGGGGTGTTCGCCTTCATGATGTTCTTCGCGACGCAGTTCCTGCACACGGGCCCCGGGCAGCTGCCCGAGCTGTTCGCCGCCCTCCTGCTCTCGCTGTGCGCCTCCTCGGCCGTGCGGTTCGGCCTCTGGTGCTACGAGCGGCGCGTGCCGCCCGCCGCCCTGCCCGCGCCGCCCGCCGGACGGGGCCTTGCCAGGACGACCACCCGGCAGGCGGTCCAGGCGACGCTCGGCGGCGCCTTCGCGCTCGCGGCCGGGCAGGTGCTCTCCGACCAGCGGTGGTACTGGGCCGTGGGCGCCACCTGGTGGGTGTTCGTGAACACCGCGTCCAGCGGGGAGACCCTGGTACGCAGCTTCCGGCGGGTGCTCGGCACGGTCATCGGCATCGGCGCGGGCTTCGTCCTCGCGGTCCCGCTGCACGGCGCGCCGGTGCCCTCGGCGATCATCGTCGCCGTCAGCATCTTCGGGATCTTCTACACGGCCGCGGTCTCCTACACGTGGATGATGCTCGCGGTCACCGTGATGGCCGGCGTGCTCTACGGCCTCCTCGGCGTGCTCGACCCGGGGCTGCTCGCCCTGCGGGTCGCGGAGACCGGCGTGGGCGCGCTCGGTGCCGTGCTCGCCGTGCTCCTCGTGCTGCCCGTCACCACGCATGCCACGACCAACGGCTGGATCGAACGCGCCCTGCGCTGCGTGCACGCCTGCACCGAGGAGGCCGCCGCCCGGCTCGCCGGATCCGCGAGCGCCGACCCGGCGCCGCGCGTGGCCGAGCTGGAGCAACTGCTTGGGAAGGTGCGGATCTCGCTGGCTCCGCTCGTCCACCCGTTCAGTCCGCTGCGGGCCCGCAAGGAACGCGCCCGGCAGGTGCTCGCGCTGCTCGACGCCTGCGCCCGCGAAGTGCGCGGGCTCGCCTCGATCGCCGCGGACCCCGAGGCCTCGCACGACGACCGGCTCGCCGCCGCCTGCTGGCGCGTGGAGTCCGCCGTGGAGGCACTGACCGCACCGCAGCCGGGACACGCACCGGCCGCCGATACCGCCACCGTGCCACAACCCGCCGCCGCCGAGCCCGTGCTCGCCCATCTGCACGGCCTGGAGAAGGCACTGGTCGAACTGGCCGTGCCGCTGCGCTCTCCGACTCGTACGCCGCTGATCGGGGCCTGAGCAGGGACGATCCGGCCACTGTCGCAAACCGGACGGGTGACGTCGATCGAAGACCCCGGCCGGCCAGACATGAGGTGGCCCATCGCGTGGTAGACGGACTTCCGCTCCTTCGGGTGCCGGGCCCAGCCGTGCGCCTCCGCCCGGAGGAGGCAGGCGGACCGTGAGGCGCGCGACGGAGAGGGATGCTGACCATGCCCAAGATGCCGGAGGAATCACCGTCGATCGAGCACGACGTGGCGGTCGCGGCAGCTGTCGGGCGACACGCGCTGCCCAACCGGCTCTGTACCGCCTTCACCCAGTCCCTGGGCGCGCGGAGAGCAGCCCTGTCCTGGCTGCCCCGGCTCGAACACTGGCAGCTCCTGCACGCCACCGACGAACCCGCCCTGCAGGCCGAGGCCGCCCAGTTCACCCGCGCCGACGGCCCCTCGGTGAGCGCGGCCCTGGGCATGCAGCCCGTGTTCGTGCCGGATCTGCGCGACTATCCGTGCCGGACGGGACCGCCCCTGTGCGATGAACTGCCGGGCACCCGGCGGGTCCTGGCGCTCCCGCTGCACGACCGCCACACACCGGTCGGCGTGCTGTGTCTCTACTACACCGAGCGCACCGACGTGACCTCCGCCCACATCACCCACGCCCAGCGCGCCGCCGCTCTCGCCCTCGACGCCCTGATGCGCTGGCGGCCCGTGCACGCGGGCCCCGGCTGCGGACGGCCGGTGTGGGCCACCAGCACGCGCGCGGCGCGCTGGGAGCGCATCCACCAGGCGGCCGAGCATGTCGCGGTGCGCCAGGACTGCGCCGTCGCCGAGGGGCTTGCGTGGTTGCAGGAAGTCAGCGCGAGCGACGGTCACTCGCTTCTCGACGTCGCCGACTCCGTCCTGCAACCCTCCCGCGCCCACCACACCGACGAGCCCGAAGGAAGGAGCGGCCGTGAACGAGCCCGTGGAAGTGCTGCTTGACCGCGTCCAGGAACGCGGAGGCTACGCGGGGCGCCAGGAGGCCGCCGGGGCGGTGCAGAGCGTCCTCGAGGTCCTGGGCGCGCACCTGGTGGGGGACGACCGCACCGACCTGGCCCGGCTGCTGCCCCGCCCGTGCGGCCCGCTGCTCACCGAGGGCTCACCGGCCAGCGAGCCCCTGACGCCGGCGGCCTTCGTCGCCGAGGTGGGCGCGCGCGACGACGTCGACGCGGGGCAGGCCCGGCGCGCCGTCACCGCGGTGCTCGCCACGGTCGCGGAGGTCGCCGACGACGCGCTGCTGCGCCGCATCCTCACCCAGCTCCCGCCGGGGCACGCCGGTCTGTTCGGCCGGACGGACCCCACCTGACGGACCTCACGTGACGGACCCCGCATGACGGACTCCGTCCTATGACAGCGCACCACCCCACTGCCTGAAGGAGGCTCGTGATGGCACGGACAGTTCCACAGGGCAAGACCGTGGAGGAATCAGGGGGCACAAGGGCTCCCGGTACGCCCCCGCTCTCCGGGTGGGCGCGGGCCATGGCCATGCTGGCGGCCTTCGCGGGGACGGTGGTGTTCGCCGTGCTCCTGGCCCGGCTGACGCTCGAACCCTCCGTCGCCTCCGAATCCCTGACGCACAGCAACCTGCGCCCCGGCGATTCGATCCGCGACTACCTCGCGCAGCCCGCGTTCCGCGACACCGTCAAACAGCTCGGCGGCAACATCGTCCTGGGGCTGCCGTTCGGGATGCTGCTTCCGGTGCTCGTGCCCCGCGCCCGCGGGCTGATCCGGGTCATCGCCCTCACGGCGGTGGTGATGCTCCTGGTGGAGCTGGCCCAGGGGATGCTCGTCACCGGACGTGCCTTCGACGTCGACGACGTCCTGCTCAACACGACGGGCGCCGTCCTCGGCTATCTGCTGGTCGGCCGCAGGCTGGGCCGCGCGGTGCATCCCCGGCGGCGGCACTGGTGGCACCGCTTCACCAAGCGTTCGGCCGCCGCCCGTTAGCGGCCGGGAGCGCGCGCGGCCCGCGGGCCGCACGCGCGGGGCCGCAGGTCACACGGTCAGCCGACCGATGGCCTGCGGGTCGAGGCCGGTCAGCCGGGCGATGCGCGGCGCGGGAACCCCCGCGGCCAGCGCCCGGTGGACCAGGGCCTCCCAGTCCCTGGTCGTGTCCCGGAACTCCAGGAGCTCGCCCTCCATGTCCGTGACGGACTGGGGCGCACACTCCTGCTGGACCCGCAGCGCCTCTTCCTCGCTCAACGGAACGGGCAGGCGCTCGGCGTCCTCGGGGATGAAGGCCTGTGCGTCGGCAGGCAGGATCCGCACCAGTTCGGACGAGGCCGAAGCGTCGTGCGCCTGCAGCCAGCCGTGGACGGCGGGGCTCTCCGCGCAGTCCAGGGGGCCCACGGCAGCCAGCGCCGCCCCGAGGCGGGGGTGCCGGTCGGGAAGAAGGAAGAGGTAAGCGTCGTCGGCCATCGCGGGGGGTTCGCCTTCTGGTTCGGACATCAGCGGGGGCACTGATGCTAGCGCCCCCGCGAGGGGCCGGGATCCCGCTTCGCCCGCCGCGCCGCGGCCGTGCGCGTCAGCGGGTGGTGAGCATTCCCGCGCGCAGGCGGGACAGGGTGCGGGTCAGGAGGCGCGAGACGTGCATCTGGGAGACGCCGAGACGTTCGCCGATCTGCGACTGGGTGAGTTCGTCGACGAACCGCAGGCGCAGGATCTCCCGGTCGCGCTCGCTGAGTTGGGCGAGCAGCGGGGCAAGGGCGTGGAAGTCCTCCACGAGCTCCATGGCGGGGTCCTCCTCGCCGATGAAGTCGGCCAGAGCCGCCTCGCTGTCGTCGCGCTCGCCGTGCACGGCGGCGTCCAGGGAGGTGGAGTTGTAGCCGTTGGCGGCCTGGCGGGCCTCGATGACCTCTTCTTCGGTGAGGTTCATCAGCTCGGCCAGTTCGGCGACCTTGGGGGCGCGGCCCAGGCGGGTGCTGAGCTCGTCGGTGGCCTTGGCCAGCTCGACGCGGGCCTCCTGGAGGCGGCGCGGAACGTGCACGGCCCATGAGGTGTCGCGGAAGAACCGCTTGATCTCACCGACGATGTAGGGCACGGCGAACGTGGCGAACTGGACCTCGCGGGAGAGCTCGAAGCGGTTGATGGCCTTGATCAGACCGATCGTGCCGACCTGGACGATGTCCTCCATGTCGTCGCTGCGGTGGCGGAACCGCCCCGCGGCGTACCGGACGAGGGACATGTTCATCTCGACGAGGGTGTTGCGGGCGTACTGGTACTCGGCAGTGCCCTCCTCCAGCGTGGCGAGCCTGGTGAAGAACAGCTTCGACAGCTCACGCGCGTCCTTCGGCTCGACGCCCTGGGGCGAGACGATCTCCGGCAACGCCTCGATGCCGGTGTCCGTCGATGTCCCGGTGATCACTGTCATGTTTCCCTCCCAGTTCGCCGGCCCTGGGTCGTCCCCCGACCGGCCGGTGAAGCGCACGTACCCAGGCCTCGGTGCTTCATGCGCCCCTTCATGCAACAAGATCGGTTGGGCGTCCGAGGGTTACAGGTTCCGCATTGCCGGGCAAGTGTGCATCTCGGACAGCGGCCACCCCATATTCGGACAGAGGCCACCCCGTACGAGGAGGGCTCATGAGGACACACGGGATGCAACTGGACACCGGACCGATGGAACAGGAGGTCTTCGACAAGGCGCCTGAAGCCGTCGCCCACGCACGGGACTTCGCCCGCGCCTTTGTCGGCAGGCTCCGGCCCGCCGTGGATCCCCAGGACGCCGCGAGCGTGGAACTCGCGGTCTCCGAACTCGTCACCAACGTCGTACGGCACGCTCGCGGGACCTCGTGCTCCCTGCGTCTGGAGGCACAGCCGGACGGCATCGCGGTCGTGGTCGGCGACGCCGATCCGCGCCCGCCGCAGGAACGGGCGCCCGATCTGGCGGGCGGCACCGGCGGATTCGGCTGGCCCATGGTCCGGCACATGGCCAAGGCGGTCACCGTGACCAGGGAGCCGAACGGCAAGACCATCCGGGCCGTCATGCCCCGATGAGGCACCCCCGGTGCCGTGCGACGCCTGCCGTGGCCCGACGCATACGGCATGAGAGCGCGCCGGCCGGGCAGGAGAGGCCAATGGACGACCTGTCTCAGCTACTCCAGCAGACCATGCGCCGACGCCACTTGACGCCGCAGGCGATCGCGGACAAGACCGGAATCCGCACCCCGCGCATCCGGGCGTTCGCCGAGGACGGCGCCGAGGGGCCCGTCCGTCCGACCGACGAGGAACTGACGGAACTGGCCGGCGCCCTCGCACTGCCCGCCATCAAGGACACCGCCCGGCCCGCGGCCGCGGCGACCTCCCCCTGACCGCCTGACCGCGCACCCCGCACCCGCCGACCTGGCCTTCCGGGGCGCGGCATGGACAATTGACCCGCGTCTGAGGCATGTTCACCGGGCACATACAGGGTGGATCAGCCCGCAGGAGGGGTAACCCCGCGGCTGACAGACGTGCGGGCCGCGCGGGAGCGGTTCGCGCCCCGGAGCCGCCTCCTGGGGGTGCACCATGCACAACTTCCTGCGCAGGGCCAAACACGCAACCCCTGCGGACAGCGGTACGCGGGGATGCGGCGCCGCGGAGCAGGCCGCGGGTCACCCGGGGCACGGCACCTCGCAGGTGCCGCGCCCCGCGGGCCCCGCTCCGGACGGGCCCGCACTGCGCCGGGCGGCCGCCGAGTTCATCCGCCTGCACCACGGCGAGGCCCGCCGCGGTGACCCCGGGCCCCGGATCGCCCGGGTGTTCGCCGAGATCGACGCGACGGGCACCTACCGGCACACCCACGACGAGCTGGTCTTCGGCGCACGGCTCGCCTGGCGCAACGCCGCCCGCTGCATCGGCCGCCTCTACTGGTGCTCCCTGCACGTCCTGGACCGCAGGGAGCTGACCGCCGCCGGGGACATCGCCGCCGCGTCGGCGCAGCACCTGCGGCAGGCCGTCAGGGGCGGGCGCATCAGGCCCCTGATCACCGTCTTCGCTCCCGACGCGCCGGGCCGTCCGGGGCCCCGCATCTGGAACGAGCAGCTCATCCGGTACGCCGGGTACCAGGGCCCCGGCGGCCGGATCGTCGGCGACCCGCGCAACGCCGGGATCACCGCGTTCGCCCGGGGCCTCGGCTGGCCCGGCGGCCCCGGCACGCCCTTCGACGTACTGCCCCTGGTGGTCCAGGGGGCCGGCGACGACCGGCCCCGCTGGTTCTGGCTGCCGCCCGACGCGGTGCTCGAAGTGCCGGTCGAACACCCCGAGCACGCCTGGTGGGCGGAGCTGGAACTGCGGTGGCACGCGGTGCCCGCGCTCGCCTGCATGTGCCTGGAGATCGGCGGTGTCTGCTATCCCGCGGCCCCCTTCAACGGCTGGTACATGGGCACCGAGATCGGCGCGCGCAACCTCGCCGACAGCGACCGCTACGACCTGCTGCCGCGGCTCGCCGAGGGGCTCGGGCTCGATACGGCGAGCGACCGTTCGCTCTGGAAGGACCGCGCCCTGGTCGAGCTCAACCGCGCGGTGCTCCACTCCTTCGACCGGGCCGGTGTCACCATGACCGACCACCACACGGAGTCCCGGCGCTTCCTGGCGCACCTCGGCCGCGAGGAGCGCAAGGGGCGCACGGTCGGCGCCGAGTGGTCGTGGATCGTGCCCCCGCTGTCCGGCAGTGCGACCCCCGTCTTCCACCGCACGTACGACACCGT
>NZ_JBNNJZ010000346.1:0-8806 GCF_050270335.1 Streptomyces sp. NPDC059900 | reverse complement strand
CGGTGTGGCGGGTCAGGCCTTGTGCTGCATGCTGCTGCGGGCCGGGTTGGACTGTTCGCCGGCCTTGGGGTCCTTCTCGTTCGCCTTGGCGCGCACACCTTCCTTGATGCGCTCGCCGATGGACTTGTCGATGTTCGACCAGTACTCGAAGGCCCTGACCAGGATGGGCTCGCTCACGTCGTTGAGCAGGTGCCCGACGACGTTGTCCACCAGCCGGTCGCGCGCGGCGTCGTCGAGGACCTCGCGCACCATGGTGCCCGCCTGCCCCCAGTCGTCGTCCTCCGCATGGTCGACGTAGGCGGCGCGGGTGATGTCGCCGTCCGCGTGCCAGCTCGGCGGGGCGTAGCGGCTGGTGTCGGCTGCCGGGCCGCCCTTGGAGTTCGGTGCGTAGACCGGGTCCTGCGTCTTGTTGTACGCCATGGCCCCGTCTTTGGAGTACGTGCGCAGCGGTGCGACGGGAGCGTTGACGGGCAGCTGCTGGTAGTTGCCGCCGATGCGGTGGCGGTGCGCGTCGGCGTAGGAGAACAGCCGCGCGAGCAGCATGCGGTCGGGGCTGGGGCCGATGCCGGGGACCAGGTTGTTGGGCTGGAACGCGGCCTGCTCGATCTCGGCGTGGTTGTCCGTGGGGTTGCGGTCGAGCGTCATCTTGCCGACCTCGATCAGCGGGTAGTCGCCGTGCGGCCACACCTTGGTCAGGTCGAACGGGTTGAAGCGGTAGGTCGCCGCGTCGTCGTACGGCATGATCTGCACGTGCAGCGTCCAGCTGGGGTACTCCCCGTCGCGGATGTGCTCGAAGAGATCCCGCGTGTGGTAGTCCGTGTCGGCCGCGGCCATCTGGTCACCCTCGTGCTGGGTGAAGTGCTCGACGCCCTGGTCGGTCTTGAAGTGGTACTTCACCCAGAACCGCTCGCCCTGCGCGTTGATCCACATGTAGGTGTGCGAGGTGTAGCCGTTCATGTGGCGCCAGGAGCGCGGGATGCCGCGGTCGCCCATCAGCCAGGTGACCTGGTGTGCGGACTCGGGCGAGAGGGTCCAGAAGTCCCACTGCATGTCGTGGTCGCGGAGGTTGTTGTCCGCACGGCGTTTCTGGGACCGGATGAAGTGCTGGAACTTCATCGGGTCCTTCACGAAGAAGACCGGGGTGTTGTTCCCGACCATGTCGTAGTTGCCCTCGGTGGTGTAGAACTTCACCGCGAATCCGCGCGGGTCGCGCCACGTGTCGGGGCTGCCGCGCTCGCCGGCCACGGTGGAGAACCGGGCCACCAGGTCGGTCCGCGTGCCCGGCTGGAAGAGGGCGGCTTTCGTGTAGGCGCTGACGTCCTGAGTGACCTCGAAGTGGCCGAAAGCGCCGCTGCCTTTGGCGTGCGGCTGCCGCTCGGGAATCCGCTCCCGGTTGAACTGCGCCATCTGTTCGATCAGATAGGAGTCCTGCAGAAGGATCGGCCCACCGGCGCCGACGGTGAGCGAGTGTTCATCGCTCTCGACCGGAGCACCGGCGTCCGTGGTGGTCGCCTTACCTGTCACGTCGCTCATGGGTTACGAGTGCCTTTCGGTGGGTGATGTGCTCTGCGCCGCGAGGCGCTGGTCAGCGGAGATCCGTCCGGGGACCGGCGGATTCGGCGGCGTGTCGGGGTCCAGTCCATCTTGCGGCTTTTCTCCCGGTGTGGCCATTTCTCCGCGCCCTTCCGTCCGCGTGGTCCTGCCGTCCGCCGTCCGCTGCCGGCCGTCGGTGTGGATCTTCGGCCGGACAGGGTCCGAGTGCCCGACTTGGCGCGGCCAATACGTGGGGAGTACGTCCGTTTCCTGTTTCCGGCCGCTCAGCTGCTGCCGGGGCTGGTGAGGTTCTCGCGGATCTTGGCGATGGCGAAGCCCCAGCCTTGCTGCACGGTCGGCTTGCCCGGCACGGCGATCTCCTCGGGGTTGGTGAGGACGTCGAGCAGAACGGGGCCCGGCGTGGCGAAGGCCTTGCCGACACCCTCGGCGAGGTCCTCCGCACGGCTCACCCGGATGCCGGTGATGCCAAGGGCCTCGGCGACCGCGGCGAAGTCCGGGTTGTCGAGCTCGGTGCCGAACTCCGGCAGGCCCGCTTCCTCCTGCTCCAGCTTCACCATCCCGAGCCGCTGGTTGTCGAAGACGACCAGCTTGACCGGCAGCTGCCGGCTGCGGATGGTCATGAGATCGCCCAGGAGCATGCCCAGACCGCCGTCGCCGCAGAAGGCGACGACCTGCCGCTCCTTGTCCAGGAGCTGCGCGCCGATCGCCTGCGGCATCGCGTTGGCCATCGAGCCGAGGTTGTACGAGCCGAGCAGGCGGCGGGAGCCGCGCATCTCCACGAAACGCGAGAGCCATACGGTGGCCATGCCGGTGTCCGAGGTGAAGACGGCGTCATCGGCCGCCAGGGCATCCACCGCCGCGGCCAGCGCCTCCGGGCGTACGAGGTGATCCCGGTTGTCGAAGGCGGACCGCACCTTGCCGATCAGGCCCCGGTCGTGCCCCGGCGCGGCGAGGCGCTGCTGCCCCTCCTGCCACTTGGCGAACTTCTCCCGCGCCGTGTCCAGGTGCCCCCGCTCCGTCCGCCGCTCCAGGCGCTCCAGGAGCCCGCGCACCGTCGGCCCGACGTCCGCCGCGAGGGGCACGTCGACCGGCACGCGCCGGCCGATGTGCTCGGCGACCCGGTCGACCTGGACGACCTTCTTGCCCTGCGGATACCATTCCCGGTACGGAAAGTCGGTGCCGAGCAGCAGCAGGGTGTCGGCGTGGTCCATCGCGTGCGAGGCGGCCGGATTGCCGATCAGGCCCGTCTGGCCGACCTGGTAAGGGTTATCGCCCTCGAAGCCCTCCTTCGCCTTGAGGGTGAGCACCATGGGCGAGGCAAGGCGCTCGGCGAGGGCAAGGACGTCCTCGCGGGATCCTCGCGCACCGCGGCCGACGAGCATGGTGACCTTGCCGCCGTCGGAGAGCGCGGCGGCCGCCTCGTCCAGGGCCGGGTCGTCGGGCCGGTTGGCGGAGCCGACGACGGAGAGCCGGGCCGCCCGGTCGTCGGGCAGTTCCTTGCCGCCGATGTCGCCGGGGACCGTGAGCACGGCGACGCCGCGGCGTCCGATCGCGTTGCGTACGGCGATCTCCAGGAGGCCGGGCATCTGCTCCGGCGAGGTGACGGTGGCGCGGAAGACGGCGACGTCACGGAAGAGCAGGTCGTTGTCGACCTCCTGGAAGTAGTCGGTGCCCACTTCGGCCAGCGGCACCTGGCCGGCGATGGCGAGCACCGGGGTCCCGCTCTTGGCGGCGTCGTACAACCCGTTGAGCAGGTGCACGGAGCCCGGCCCCACGGTGCCCATGCAGACCCCGAGTGTGTCGGTGAGCTGGGACTGGGCGCCGGCGGCGAAGGCCGCGGCCTCCTCGTGGCGGCAGCCCACCCATTCGACGGACCCGCTGTCGCGGATGGCGTCGGTGAGGGGGTTGAGCGCGTCTCCCACCACGCCGAACACATGGCTCACTCCGAGTTCTTCCAGGCCGTCGATCACGACGCGGGCAACAGTGCGGGACATCAGGGGGTTCCTCTCAAAGGATCGGTTCGTACAGGGGAGGGGCGCGTACGGGGCACGGGCGCGGGTGTCACACGGCGAAGGTGTCCGGATCGGCCGCATGCCAGTCGGCGGCCCAGCTCCCTGGCGGTGCGGCGAGCAGTTCGCCGGGGGAGAGCCACTCGTACAGTTCGGCGTAGGACCGGAACCGGCCGTGGTCCTCGCGGCGGCGCAGCAGGCGGGGATCGAGGTCGGCGGCGCTGCGCACGCCCATCGCGGCCAGGATCTGCAGCGCGCTCTGGACGGTGTTGCGCTGGAAGCGCTCGACGCGCGCGGCCTTGTCCGTGACGTCCAGGGCGCGGGCGCGGTAGGGGTCCTGGGTGGTGACGCCGGTCGGGCAGTGGTTGGTGTGGCAGCGCTGGGCCTGGATGCAGCCGACGGCGAACATCATGGCGCGGGCCGCGTTGGTGTAGTCGGCGCCCATGACCAGGCGCTTGACGATGTCGGACCCCGTCGCCACCTTGCCGCTGGCGCCCAGGCGGATGCGGTCGCGCAGCCCCGCGCCGGTCAGCGCGCTGTGCACCATGATCAGGCCCTCGGTGAGCGGCATGCCCAGGTGGTCGGCGAACTCCAGGGGCGCCGCGCCCGTGCCGCCCTCCGCTCCGTCCACCACGATGAAGTCCGGGGTGATCTCCTCCGCCTTCATGGCCTTGCACACGGCGAGGAACTGGGTGCGGGAGCCGGGGCACAGCTTGAAGCCCACCGGCTTGCCGTCCGCGAGCTCCCGCATCCGGGCGAGGAAGCGGACGAGTTCACGGGGGGTGGAGAACACGCGGTGGTACGGCGGTGAGACGACCGTCTGGCCTTCGGGCACGCCCCGCACCGAGGCGATCTCGGCGTTGACCTTGCTGCCGGGCAGGACGCCTCCGATGCCCGGTTTCGCGCCCTGGGACAGCTTGAGCGAGACACAGCGCACGGCGGGATGGGCGGCCTTCTCGGCGAACTGCCGGGCGTCGAAGTCCCCGTCACGGGTGCGGCAGCCGAAGTAGCCGGTGCCGATCTCCCAGATGAGGTCGCCGCCGGGCCGCAGGTGGTAGTCGGACAGGCCGCCCTCGCCGGTGTCGTGGGCGAAACCGCCGCGTTCCGCGCCCGTGTTCAGCGCCAGGATGGCGTTGGAGGAGAGCGCGCCGAAGCTCATCGCCGAGACGTTGAGGAGCGCCATGTCGTACGGCTGGGTGCAGTCGGGGCCGCCGATGCGGACCCGGGGCGGTTCCTCGGGCACCTTGGCCGGTGCCATGGACGGCACGAGGAACTCGTAGCCGCGTTCGTCCATGTCACGCTCGCTGCCGAACGGCTCCTCGGCGGCGACACCCTTGGCGCGTTCGTAGACGATGCTGCGGGTGTCGCGGTCGTAGGGCCTGCCGTCGTAGTTGCGCTCCACGAAGTACTGCTGCAACTCGGGGCGCAGCGTCTCCATCAAGAACCGCAGGTGGCCGAGTACGGGATAGTTCCGCAGTACGGTGTGCCGCCGCTGGAGGAGGTCGTACGCACCGGTCGCCGCCAGGGCCGGCAGGGGAGCTCCGGCGAACCACCACCACGGGGATACCAGGAGGGCCAGCAGCACACTGCCCACCGCGCAGGCCATCAGCAGGCCGACCACTGCGAAACGCGTCATGGACCCCATCTGACCCGAATTCGACCGGTCACACATGCGCACGTGCAACGCATGTCCGGTGGCTCCCAGGAGCGGCCCGCGATTCCCGGGGCCCTACGCCAGAAACGCCGCGGTGCTCGCGGTGAACCGTTCGGCGTCGTCCAGCCAGGGATAGTGACCCGCCGCCTCCTGCACCACACAGGTCGCGTCGGCAAAGAGCGCGGCGAACTCGGCCACCGGCTGAGGGGGACTGTTCACGTCGAACTCCCCGGTGTGCAGGAGCACGGGAAACGCGCCGCGCGCGAGGCCCGCGCGCGTGGCGTCGGGGTCGAAGGCGCCCTCGGCCGCGAAGCCTGCGACGGCCTCCTCGTTGCCCGGCCGGCCGTCCGCGCAGTGACGCTGTGCGGCACTGTCCCACCGGCCGTAGAAGAAGGGGCTGATGGCCTCCCAGTCCGTGCCGGTGCCCTCGGTGATCGCCTCCAGGGCGGCGAAGGCGGGCGGGAACCACGGCTCGTCCTTGCGCAGCCGCGCCGGCTCGCGCCGCATCTCCCCGGTGACGGCGATGCCGACGGCTCGGGTTCCGGGGCTGATCAGGGCCAGCTTGCCGAGGCGGTGCGGGTGGCGGGCCGCGTACTGCGCGGCGATGTTCGCGCCGCCGGAGTGGCCGAGCAGGTCCATTCGGGGCAGGCCGAGGTGCCGGCGCAGGGCTTCGACGTCGTCGACGAGGCGGTCGCAGCGGTAGGTGGCGGGGTCCGCGGGGAGCGCGGAAAGTCCGGTGCCGCGGGTGTCCAGGAGGATCAGCTGCCGGTGCGCGGACAGGCCGCCGAGGTCGCCGAGATAGCGGGAGCCCGCGGGGCCGCCGGGGATGCAGACGAGCGGGGCGCCCTCACCGTGGAGGCGGTAGGCGAGGCGGGTTCCGTCGGGTGCGGTGTAGGTGGGCATGCTTCGCATCCTGACAGTCATAACCAGGTTATACAACCCGGTTATGACGGCGGGAGTGCCGACCTGTATAACCGAGTCATGGCAGGTACAGAGGACACGCACCAGGACTCCGGGGCGCTGACCGAGGGTCAGGCCGGGCGGATGCTTGCCGGGATGAACGAGGTCATCCGCGCGGGCGAGGACATGCGGAAACTGCGCGCGGAAATGATCAAGTTGCTCGCCGGGCTCGGCTGGACGCAGGACAAGATCGCCGAGGTCGCGGACATGAGCCAGCCGGCCGTGTCCAAGCAGATGGCGAAGGACAGGGCCGGCGAGCGGCCGCCGCCGATGGAACTCCACCTCGACCAGCGGGACATCCCCTGGCTCGAAGGGCGCCTGTGGGGCCTCGCCGAGACGGTCTCCGAAACCCTGGACGAGGATGCCGCATGCACCCGCTGCGTCGATGCCCTTAGCCGGGGGAGGAAGCGCTTCACTCCCCGGAGCGTCGACGAGCTGAGGCGTCTGCTCGAAGAGGACCTGCGGCGGCATCAGTCGCGACTGCCGGGCTGCCGGGGCGCCTACGACGAGATCAGCCGCCGCCTCGACATCCCGGCGAAGGGCACCGCCACCGGTTCGCCCTCCGTGCGTCGCGCCCTCGCCCGCGAGATCCAGCGCGACCGGCTCGCGGTCGACGCCTGAGCCGGGCGTCCCGGCGGGCGTACACCGCTGGAAAACGGCTTCGCGGCGCGGGACTGGTCCGGGCATGATTTCCCCCGTGCATGAGGACAGCCGCTTCCGCGGACACGGGCGGTACACGCTGACGGAAACGGAACACGACCAGATCCTGGGCGTGTGCGCCGAGGCGGAGGGACTGTTCGGGGAACCCCGGCGCGGAACGTACGAACTCCTCGGCTGGGTCCCGGAAGACGGCGAGGTGCGGGGCTGGATCGGCAGCCGGGTATGGCTCGTGCCGGACGAGGAGCCACTGGACGCCTGGCTCCTCGAGGACGCGGAGAGCCGCGGGAGACTCGCCGGGACGGACAGCCTCGTACTCACCGGCCTGGACGACTACGAAGGACCGCCCGAGGGATACAGGGGTTCCGTGCGGGTCCACGACGGCCGCCGGTGGCTGGGCTCCTGCCGGGAGTTCGCCCTCGTACTGCCGCCCGAGCAGCAGACGCCCCCGCTCGTCCTGCGCGGGCTCCTCCCCGGCGACCCGCTGCGGGCGGCCCTGGCGAAGGGCACCCGGCGGTCGCTAATCCTGGCGGAAGTGGCCCTCGAAATACACGACGACCAGGGCGAGTTGCTCAGCGACCGCACGTTCTGGACCGAAGTCAGGGCCTGGCGCCCCTCGTCCCGCGGGAAGAACCTGATCGACCTGGAGCTCGACGCGACCCTCCTCCACCTGCCCGTCCCCGACCACGCCCGTCCCCTGTGGGAGCAGTGGTTCACCGGGCCGCCGGATGCCCCGGGCGCCTGGAGCGCCCTCGACACCCGGCGCCGCGGGGCCTGGCTCGATCTCGTCCGGGAACACCACTGCCGCCGCCCGCACCGCGACCGCCCCGCCGGGCACGCCTACGAACTCGACGGCCGGTACATCACCGACGAACCGAGCCTCTACCTGGCACTCGGCGAGGCGGTCAACGGGCCCGGCGGCTACTTCGGCGGCTGCCTGGCGGCCCTCGACGACTGCCTGCGCGGCACCTTCGGCTACACCGCGCCCGCGACTCTGCTCTGGCGGGACGCCGCGACCGTGCGCGAGCACCTGTCCCGGCAGCTGACGCCGGAGGGCGGCGCCTACGACCTGTTCGCCGAGGTTCTCGATGCCCTGGCCGAGGGCGGTATGCGGGTCACCCTGGCGTGAGGGCCGGGTCGGCGCCGGGGTCCAACAGGAGGCGCGCTGCCGGTCGTTGCGGTATGGCGGGCGCCAGATTTCGAAAGCCGGTGCGAGTACTGGCGGTAACGCCGGTGTTCCTCCCTGATGCCGATTGGAAGTCACTCGAACTTCTTGTTTCCTGTCAGTCGGCTGTGCCAGGGTGAGCTTCCTCGCGCCGAGGCCATGGTCAAGCCCGCTTTTCTTGTCCGGGATCTCGTCCGGTCGACCCACAAGGTCTTCCGCCGGTCGTATGCGGACAGTTCGCGGTTTGCTGATGCTTTTTACCGCCCCGGCGAGTCCTAGGTACGCACCAATCAGTCGCCCGCTTTTCGGCGGGTGCGATTTCCCGTGTGCCGCCTTTCGGCTTGGAAGGAAAAGGATCCGTGCAATCCCCGCACCCCCCACGCCCGACTCACCCTCCTCATCCCGGTGCCGATCCCGCAGAATCCGACCTGAGCCTCGCCGCCCGGCTGCGGGGCGCGCCGGAGGGCGAGCCGGGCCGCCCCGCAGCGCTCCTGCTCGCACGGCACTGGCAGCCGACGTACGACTACGCGGCCATCTGCCTGGCCTCGCGGACGAGTTCGGCCTCGATGGTCGCCACCGCGGCGTTCCACCAGCTGCTCGGGGAACTGGCGCGCGGCGAGCCGGGCGGCGCCCTTCGTCCCTACCTCCTGGTGACCGTCCGGGAGACGGTCAGGGGATGGACCGTCGACGATCGTATATCCGCTTTCATGCCGGAACTCCGCAAACCCACCGGAGGCCGCGGCATGCGGGCGGCGACCTCCATGACGCCCGAAAAGCGGCAACTGGCCGCACGGTCCTTCTGGGCGC
>NZ_JBNNJZ010000345.1:0-8840 GCF_050270335.1 Streptomyces sp. NPDC059900 | reverse complement strand
CGAGGCGGTGCAGAGGTTGAACTTGCCGACGTTGACGGTGTTCAGGGCGGCGTCGAAGGCGGCGCGGCCGGTGTGCAGGACGTCGTCGGGGCCGACCGGGTAGTTCTCCAGGCGGAACTCGCTGACGTACTTGGAGGAGTCGACGACGTTCTTGACCAGGTGGTAGGCCTCGTGGCGGCTGTCGGCGGCGAAGAAGACGTAGCCGTCGGGGCCTTCGACGTCGGTGCGGCGGCCGAAGACGGAGACGAGTCCGGCCTTGTTTCCGTTGCCGATGTAGTACTTGGAGCCGCTGGCCCGGAAGCCGCCCTGGCCGTCGGGCTCCAGGAGCATGTCAGTGGAGTAGATGTCGGCGCCGTGGGTCTTCTCCGACAGGCCGAAGGCGAACACCTCTCCCTGGGAGAGGAGTTCCGCCGCACGCGTACGGGCTGCCGCGTTCTCGCTCTGCCAGACCGGGCCGAGGCCCAGGATGGTGACCTGCCAGGCGTACCAGTAGTCGAGGCCGTAGAAGCCGAAGATCTCGTTGAGGGCGGCGATCCGGGCGGTGTCCCAGCGTGCGTCCGGGTTGCCGTCAGCGGCGGAGGCCGGGGTGAGGAAGGTCGCGAACAGCCCTTCCTTGGCGGAGAACTCCAGGAAGTCCGCCAGCCAGGCGCGGTCGCGGTAGTCCTGGATCAGCCGCCGCTTGCCGCGGGCCTCGAACCAGTCGACGGTGGCGCGCAGCAGCCTGCGGGTCTCGGGGTCGAACTGCTGGGGGTCGTAGGTGCGCGGGTTGAAAAGCAGCGGGTCGGCCATGGGTGTTCGCCTTTCCGGCTCGGGAGGATTTTCAGGGGTGGGAGCGAGGTGAGGTGGGGGGCGCCGGTTCAGTCCCCGGGAGGACCGAGCCGGTGGAGGGTGTCGAGCACGTCGTCGAGCCAGGCCAGCGTCATGCGTTCGTACGCGATGCCGCCGCGCAGCACGACGTGCTGGAGTTCCTGCCCGGCGTCGGGCACGGCGGGCGCCTCGGGTCCGGTGAAGTCACGCCGCTCCCCCGCGAGATAGCGCGCGAGGCGGTCGGTGTGGGCCTGGCGGTGCCGCTCGACCTCGCGGATCAGGGCGGCCGGGTCGTCGAAGGCGGCGCCGCGGATCTTCACGGCGAGTTCGTGGCGCACGCTCTCGGGTTCGATCGGCTCGTGCAGCCACTGGGAGAGCGCCGTTCGTCCGGGTGCGGTGACGGAGTACTCCTTCTTGTCCGGCCGTGCCTGCTGCGGCACTTCGCGGACGTCGATCCACCCGTCGCTTTCCATGCGCTTGAGGACGCGATAGATCTGCTGGTGGGTGGCGGTCCAGAAGTAGCCGATGGACCGCTCGAACCGCCGGGCCAGCTCGTAGCCGGAGCCCGGTTTTTCCAGCAGCGAGACGAGGATCGCGTGCTCTAGCGCCATGCCCCGATCCTGCTATGCAACTCGTTGCATAAACAAGCGGGGCCGCCCTGGTGAGACACGGCTCACCCGCGCATTTGTACGAACCAGCCGGCGGGCGTCAGCGGGTGTTGACCAGCACGACGTAGAGGGCGGTGCCGATGCCGACGCTCAGGATCGTGCGCCGTCCGCAGGCGAGGTGCACGCCCGCGGTGACGGCGACCGCCATGAGCGCGTAGGCCGTGGTGCCGGGGTCCTCGGCGATGGTGCCGTACAGGGCGGTCGCCGCGAGGATCGCCAGGATGCCGACCGGCATCCACACCGCGAGCCGCCGCACGGCCGCCGAGCCGCGCAGCCGGCCGAGCACGGCGAAGGGCAGCGCGCGCAGGGCCAGCGTGATCGTGAAGACGATCGCGAGGACGGCCAGGAGGTAACCGGTGCTAGGCATCGGCGGCCTCCCCGGCGGTGCGGCGGACGGTCAGCGCGTGGCGGGCCAGGAGCAGGGCGACGAACAGCAGCAGCGCGGTGAACATGGCCAGACCCGGCGTCACGACGAGCGCGACGGTGACGCTCGCCCCGGCCAGCAGGAGCGAGGGCATCTCGGCGCGGGTGCGGAAGGCGTCCAGGGTGAGCACGGTGAACAGGGCGCACAGCGCGAACTCCAGCCCCTTGACCGGCGCGGGAAGCGCGGCACCCAGAGCCACTCCGACGAGACCGCCGCCGACCCAGTAGATCTCGCAGGCGATCTGCATGGCCAGGAGTCTGGGCGCCGAGCGTTCGCGCTCGGGCAGCGAGGCGTTCACGGCATACGCCTCGTCGATCATCGCGTAGACGGCGTACGCCTTGGCGAAAGGGTTCCTGACCAGATGCAGCGGGAACGAGAACGCGTAGAACACGTGTCGGAAGTTCACCACGAAGACCGTCAGCGCGACCGCTGCCAGCGGCGTGACGGCGGCCGTCATGCCGACCAGGAGCAGTTCGAGCGAGCCCGCGAACGCGGACAGGGAAAGCGCCGGGGCGAGCCACCACGGCAGTCCGGCCTGCACGACGAGCAGGCCGAGCGCGATGCCGAGCGGGAAGATGCCGAGCCCGGCGGAGAAGGAGTCGCGCACTCCGGCCGCGATCTGCCGTCTGCGGTCCGGCGGGACCGCAGGCGGCTCTGTCCGGGGCGGGGGAATGAGGTCGTGTCGCACCCCTTCATGGTCCCGGAGAAAGCCCGCCATGTGGTTGCGAATATTGCGCGGTCGAAGCGCTCTACGGCAATCTTCTATGCATGGATGCGACAGACAGAGCAATTATCGCCGAGCTGGAGCGGGACGGGCGGCTGACCAACGTCGAGCTCGCGCAGCGCGTCGGACTCACCACGGGACCCTGCCTGCGGCGCGTGCAGCGCCTGGAGGCGGACGGGATCATCCGCGGCTACCGGGCCGTCGTCGATGCCGCCAGGCTCGGCCGCTCCTTCGAGGTGCTGCTCGACCTCACCCTCGAAGCCCAGGACTCCGAGACCGTCGAACGCTTCGAGCGGACCCTGGCCGAGGCCGCGGAGGTCGTCGAGCTGCGCCGCCTGTTCGGCAACCCCGACTACTTCGTCCGCGTCGCCGTCGCCGACCTGGCCGCCTACGAGACGTTCCTCAGCGGGCGGGTCATGACCATCCCGCGGGTCAAGAACGTCACGTCGCACTTCACCATGAAGAACGTCAAGCCGGCCCCGTAGGGCCGGCCGCGACGTCCGGCAGGTCGGATAACCGGCAGGTCAGGGCAGTTCGTTCACCGCCTGCTGGACGAGTGCCGCGATCCGCGCCGCGCCGTCGGCGGTCAGTTCCTTCAGGGCGTACGAGGCCGGCCACATGGCGCCGTCGTCGAGCGCCGCCTTGTCGCTGAAGCCGAACGTCGCATACCGCGCGTTGAACTTCTGCTCGCTCTGGAAGAAGCACACGACCTTGCCGTCCCTGGCGTACGCGGGCATCCCGTACCAGAGCTTCGGCGCGAGCTCCGGCACGTTCTCCTTGATCACGGCGTGGATCCGCTCGGCCATGACCCGGTCCGATTCCTGCATCTCTGCGATCTTCTCGACCACGGCGGCCTCTTCCTCCGCCGCCTTGGCTGCGCGCGATCCGCGGCGTGCGGTCGCCTTCAGCTCCTGGGCGCGCGCCTTCATCGCGCCGCGCTCCTCGTCCGTGAATCCGTCGTACTTCACCGCGGTCATGGCAGGTCTCCTCGTGTACGTGTACGTGTACGTGTACGTGCAGGTGTCGTGTGCGTGGGGCAGTGGGAAGCGGTGGTGCCCGGGAGGAGCCGCGCGGCTCCCCCCTCCGGAGGGTCACCCCCAGGCGCCGGCGATCTGCCGGGTCGAGGCGTTGAGCCGGTTGAAGAGGTTGGTGACGCCGACCATGAGGACGAGCGCGGCCAGCTGCTTCTCGTCGAAGTGGGTGGCGGCGGCGTCCCACACCTCGTCGTTCACCGCGTCGGGACGGTCGGCGAGCCGGGTCGCGGCCTCGGCCAGGGCGAGCGCCGCCCGCTCCGCTTCGGTGAAGTAGGGGGCCTCGCGCCAGGCGGCGACCGTCGCGAGCCGCTCGTCGTTCACGCCCGCCTTGCGGGCCGACTTGGCGCCGCCGTCGACGCAGGCGCTGCATCCGTTGATCTGGCTGACCCGCAGGTGCACCAGCTCCAGGGTCTGCGCGTCCACCCCGCCGGAGTGCACGGCCTTGAAGAGGGACTGGATGGCGGGCATCGCGTCCGACAGGACGACGGCGGGGTTCTGCATACGGGACTGCATCTTGGTCTGCTCCTCGTTCCGCTTCGGTCCCCGTTCCCCCGGGGCGTGACTCCATATCAGCCCGATCCGCCCGCCACGACCACGGCGATGGGACACCGTGGGACAGCTGAAACACCCTTGAGCTGCGACGACTTGGCCCGGTAGGTTTCTGCCGACACGGGACACGGGGGTATCTGGTGGACGATCCGCACCGCACGGCCACGACGGATCCGCAGAGCGATCTCGCAGCCAGGCTGCGGCTGCTCCAGGAGCTGTCCGGGCTCGGCGTACGGGCCCTGGCGCGGGACACCGGCCTCAGCTCCTCGTCCCTCTCGCGCTACCTCAGCGGCCAGACCCCGCCGCCGTGGCCCGCGGTGATCGCGCTCTGCCGCCTCGTCAAGCGCGACCCCCGCCCGCTGCGCCCCCTGTGGGAGCGCGCCTCCAACCCGCTGCCCGCGCCCCCCAAGTCCAGCCGCCAGGGCCGGCCGAGGCCCCGCAACGACCTGCCGCGCGACGTGGCCGACTTCACCGGCCGCGAGGCCCAGCTCGCCGCCGTCATGGCCGCGGTGGACAGCCACCGGGTGGTCGCCGTCGACGGCATGGCCGGGGTCGGCAAGACCTGCCTGGCGATGCACGCCGCCCACCGGCTCGCCGCCGACTACCCCGACGCCCAGCTCTATGTGGACCTGCACGGATTCACCGAGGGCCGCGAACCGCTCGACCCCGATTCCGCGCTGCGGATGCTGCTGGGCGCGCTGGACGTCCCCTCCGAGAAGGTCCCGCGCGAGGGCGTCGAGGAACTGGCCGCCTGCTGGCGCTCCGAGCTCGCCGACCGGCGGGTCGTCGTGGTGATCGACAATGCCGCCGACGCGGAACAGGTGCGCCCGCTGCTGCCCGGCGCCGGCCCGTCCGTCGCCCTGATCACCAGCCGCAACCGGCTCCTGGGCCTGGACGAAGTGCCCCCGGTCTCCCTGGACGTGCTGAGCCCGCAGGAGAGCGCGGAGCTCCTGGCCCGCGCCAGCGGCGATCCCGGCGGCGCCGAAGGCCGGCTGGCCCGCGAGCCGGAGTCCGCCGCCGAGGTGCTGCGGCTGTGCGGCCATCTGCCGCTGGCCCTGCGCCTTGCCGCGGCCCGGCTGCGGCACCGGCCCGGCTGGACGGTGGGCATCCTCGTCGAGCGGATGGCCGAGGGCGTCAGCGAGTTCGACACCGCGTTCGCCATGTCCGTACGCCAGTTGGACCGCGCGCAGGCCCGCCTGTTCCGGCTGCTCGGCCTGCTGCCGGGCGGATCCTTCGACGCGTACCTGGCGGCGTCGCTGGCCGACGTGCCGCTGCAGGGCGCTCGCGCGATCCTCGAGGACCTGGTCGACGCGCACCTCGTACAGGAGTCGACAGCGGGCCGCTACCGCCTGCACGACCTGGTGCACCAGCACGCACGCCGCTCCTGCGCGGAGCAGGACTCACCGGCCGAGCGCGAGCGCGCCCTGGGCCGCTTCCTCGACTACTACGTGCACGCGGCGGCCGCCGCCGACGCCGCGATGCCGTTCCTGTCGCCCGGCCGGCCGCCCTCCGCGGGCCGCCCGCCGACCGCGCTGCCGCGGTTCGCGGACAAGCACGCGGCGTTCTCCTGGCTCGTCGCGGAGTACGAGAACGTGGTGGCCGCCTTCGAGACGGCGGCGGCCGTCGGGGCCGACACGCACGTGTGCGAGCTGCCGCGCTTCCTGCGGGCCTACTTCGCGCGGCGCTGCGGCACCACGCACCTCAACGTCCTCTTCGAACGGTCCCTGGCCGCCGCAGAGCGCCTCGGCGATCCGCTGCGCGTGGCCGACGCGCACAGCGATCTCGGCTTCGCGCGCTACAACGCGGGCCGCATGGCGGAGGCCGCCGCCTCCTACGAGGCGGCGCGGACCCGGTTGGCCCGGGCGGGCGACACGGAGTCGGAGGCCGAGCTGACCCTGCGCCGCGGCTACCTGAAGTGGGACGAGGGTCACGTCGAGGAGCCGCTGGAACTCTTCGCGCTGGCGGGGAAGCTGTACGAGCAGGCCGATTGCCGCACGGGAGCGGCGTACGCGGCCGCGTCGGAAGCCTGGGCGATGCTCCAGCTGGGGCAGCGCGAGGAGGCGGCGCAGCGGGCCCGTGAGGTCCTTGCCGTCCCCCGCACCGACCCGGCGTGGCCGCCCGCCCTGACGGCCCTGATCACCCTCGGCGTCGCCATCGCCCACCAGGAGCCCGACGAGGCGGCGGGCCACCTGCGGCAGGCGCTGGCGCTGGCCCGCGAGGACGGGCACCTGCACAACGAGGCGTGGTGCCTGAACTGCCTGGGCGTCGCGCTGCGGCGCATGGGCCGCCACCAGGAGGCGCTGGAGAGCCACCGGAAAGCGTTCACACTCCTCGATGAATTGTTCGAGGAGCACTGGAAGGTCCGCTTCCTCAACGGCTACGCCGAAACCTGCCGCCTGGCGGGCCTGCCCGATGAGGCCCTGCGCCTGCACCGGCAGGCCCTGGAACTGGCCCCGCGCCTTGGGCACCGACACGAGGAAGCGCTGGCCCGCGAAGGGATCGCGGCCCTGCTCGACGAGACGGATCCGGCCGCCGCCGCGGAACATCGCACGGCGGGTCGGGCGGCCCTGCGGCCATAGCCGGGGCCCGCTTCCCGAGGGGCACAAACCGCACCCGGCATGCGGGGGGCTACCCCGATGGGGTGTCCCGATCCGGGTACGTCAAACGTGTTCCGGACCAAGAAATTTCGCCGACAAATGCGCTGGTTGCAAGACGCGTGTGACGTGAGGGATGGTTGCTTGACGGCAATGTTCCTCCGAGTCGATGAGGTGAGGGATTCGCCCAGCGAGTCCTCCATATTTGGTTTCTTCCCAAGCGCAGATCCCGGCGCAGACAGACACCGGCGCAGAGCAACGCGCCGCGCTGCGCCATGCCCCTTATCCCGTCCTCGTCGCTGACGGCGAAGGCACCATCGTGCTGCGCAGCGACGCAGCCGACGGGCTCCTGCCGGCGGCCCTTCCCGGCACGGTCTTCACCGACGTGGTCCCCGCCTGGCTCTCCGCCGCGCACGACGCGCTCAAAGGGCCCGCCCGGGACGCGGACACACCGGTCTCGGGTGCGATCAGCGGGCGCAGCTTCGAGGCGCACTCCAGCGTGCACAGCGACGGCTCCGTGGTGTGGTGGCTGATCGACGACACCGACCACCGGCTGGTGCGCGAAGCCCTGCGGATGGAGCGCGAGCGGACCGAGTTCCTGGCCAAGACGTCCAACCTGCTGCTCTCCTCGCTCAACCTGGAGCGCTGCATGGACGTGACGGCGCAGCTGGCCGCGGAGTACCTCGCCGACGCGGCCTTCGTCGTCGCGCCCACGCGCGGGAAGCAGCTGCCGGTGGTGTCCTGCCTGCGCGGCGCCGACCCCGTCCGCTCCCGGGAATCGGCGGACCCGGACGACGTGCCCGGTCTCGGCGAGGCGCTGCGCGGCTTCCCCCCGGTGCCCTCGCGGTGGATCGATCCCTCCGTCGCGCCGGACTGGATGGTGCCCGAGGGCTTTGGTTCGGTCGGCTCGATAGTGATCACCCCGCTGCCCGGGCACGGCGTCGCCGCCGGCGCCCTCGTCCTGCTGCGCCGCTCCGGCACCGCGGCGTTCACCGACGGCGAGGAAGTCTTCGCCCGGCTGTTCGCCACCCGCGCCGGCGCCGCCATGTCGGCAGCACGCCTGTACGCGGAGCAGACCTCGATCACCGAGGTCCTGATGCGCGAGCTGCTTCCCCCCTCGCTGCACCAGATCTCCGGGGTGGACTTCTCCGGCGGCTACCGCCCCTCGGAGGACCATGAGCGCATCGGCGGCGACTTCTACGACGTGCACCCCGCCGCCGTAGAGGGCGAGGCGTCGCTCGTGGCGCTCGGGGATGTCTGCGGCAAGGGCCTGGAAGCCGCCGTACTGACCGGCAAGATCCGCAACACCCTGCACGCCCTGCTGCCCATGGCGGACGACCACCAGCAGATGATCAGTCTGCTCAACACCGCCCTGGTCAACTCCCACCACACCCGGTTCGCCACGCTGGTCCTGGCGTCCGCCGTACGGGAGGGCAGCGGCGTGAACCTGCGGCTGACCAGTGCCGGTCATCCGCCGCCGCTGATCGTCCGCACGAACGGCGAGGTGGAGGAAGCGCCGACGCGCGGCACGCTGGTGGGGGCGATCCCCGAAGCCAGGGCCCGCACCGCCGCGGTCAGTCTCGCGCCTGGTGAATCCTGCGTGCTCTATACGGACGGGATCACCGAAGCCAAGGGCGGACCGCTGGGCGGCACCGAGTTCGGCGAGGAGCGCCTCCAGCGAGTCCTCGCGGAGTGCGCGGGCATGCCCTCCGAGGGCATCGTGGAGCGCGTCCAGATGCTCGCCTCCCAGTGGGTCGGCAAGGGAAGGCACGACGACATGGCCGTCGTGGTCATCTCCGCGCCCCGTACGCAGCATCTGAGTGCGGTGAACGGCCATACTCGGGGCAGGTACACCTCATGACGATCGAAACGCCGCACCGGCCCACCGCCGGCGAAGCAGTCGAGGAACTGACGGCCGAGCTGTGGAAAGCCGTGTCGGTGGCCGACGAAATCGCGGCCACCGACCTGGTGCTGCGCGCCCTGGACGACGGCACGGCTCCTGATAGAGTGCTCATCGACGTGATGTGAGTGTTGCAGTTC
>NZ_JBNNJZ010000344.1:0-8878 GCF_050270335.1 Streptomyces sp. NPDC059900 | reverse complement strand
CAGTACGCGGAGAGGGCGTCGCCGGCCATCTCGTAGCTCTTCTTGAGCTTCTTCAGCTTGCCCGGCGCGTCCTCGAACTCCGCCGTGAACGACTCGGCCGTCTTGCCCGCCCACGTGAGGATCGCGTCCTCGCCCGCCATCCCCTTGATGTCACGGAGGACCTTGGAGACGTCGTCGGCGAAGTCGTGCAAGTTCTTGGCGAGGCTCCGAACCCGGTGCGGATCGCCCGGAGTCGGATCCTTGTCCAAGTCGAGTACGTGCCAGTCGGCCGGCCGGTTCGACATCGAAACATTCCCCCGTTATGTCGTTTTCCTGCGCCCGGCGCACACCAGCGGTTTGGCTGACGGTGTCCGGTCAAGCGAAAGAGTAACGAGCATTCTGTTTCGGTTCCCGATCTTGATCGTTATCTTGATCGCTGAAGTGCGACCGTGACCTGCGGGGCGGGTGGGGATACCGGCTCCTTCCGCAAGCACGGAAAGCTCGGAAAGAACGGACTAGGAGCAGGCCCATGACCAGTGACGCTCGCATTGATCCGCCCCATGTCGGAGGCGAGCGCGACACGTTGCGGGCTTTCCTCGACTACCACCGCGCGACGCTCGCCATGAAGTGCCAAGGGCTGAGCGACGAGGAGTTGCGGCAGCAGTCGATGCCGCCGTCCACGCTTTCGCTGCTCGGTCTCGTACGGCACATGGCGGAGGTCGAGCGCGCCTGGTTCCGCCGGGTGTTCGAGGACAACGACGCGCCCATGGTCTGGTCCGACACGATCGATTTCCAGGCGGCGTACGACGCGAGCGCCTCGACCCGGCATGAGGCGTTCACCGCCTGGGAGGCCGAGGTGGAGAACTCGCGCCGCGTCGAGCGCAACGCCGGGTCCCTCGACCGGACCGGGTATCAGCCGAGGTGGGGCGAGGAGGTCTCGCTGCGGATGGTGATGGTGCACGTACTCCTGGAGTACGGCCGCCACAACGGGCACGCGGACTTCCTGCGGGAGGGTGTGGACGGGACGGTGGGGGCCTGACTCCGCGGGGCCGCCACGTCAGCGGTCCGTTTACCGGCGATGCGCGTCAGCCGGGCCTATCAGCGGTGCGTAAAGGAGCGTGGACGGGGAGTATGCGGGCCGTCAACGCCGGTGACTTGGCGCGGAGTCCGGCTTACCGTGCCGGACATGGGATCTGGCGGGGATGGTGGTGCCGGGGTCGTGGCCGACCGGCGCTGGGGTGCCGACGTGCGGGCCGCCTGCTTCTGCGCTGTCGCGCTGTTTGTTCTGGTCGACCTCGTCGATCTGGGCAACGGCACGCTGAACGTGCTGCGGGGCGGGCTGTGGGCGGGGCTTTCGGGGCTGCTCTATCTGGTCCTGCATCCGGTGCGGGTCACGGCGGGGCCGGGGTGGCTCGGTGTGCGGGGGCTGCTGCGGCGCCGGCATGTGTGTACGGGGCTGCTGACCGCCGTGCGGTACAGCGAGGGGGTCGCGGCGCGGCTCGTGCTGTGCGACTCGCTCGGGAACCGGGTGGAGGTCGACCCCCGGGTGCTCGCGGAGAATCCGCTGCTGCTGCACCGCCTCGACGCGGGAGCGCGGGACGCACGGGCGTGCGGGCTGCTGCGGACGGGCTCCGAAGTCCTCGGCCGCCTCTCGGCCCGGCTTGACGGGGATGCGGCCAAGCGGGTTTTCGAGGCCTCCGGGTTGCGGTGAGAGGGCTTTCCCTGATCTCCCTGATTTCTCTGAACCCCCTGAACCCCGCTGAGTCCCCTGCACCTCACCCCTTTACCTCTTCAGCGCCCCGTACTCCACCCCCGTCAGCCCCACCGACGCCGACCAGAGCCGTTCGCTTGCCGTGTCGTTCAGGGTCCACTTCGCTCGCCATGACCGTCCCGGCGCCCCCTGCCACCCCAGTACGCGCGGGCCGGTGAAGGAGTCCGGCCGGACGCCGGGGGCCGTGGCCGCGTAGAGCGTCGGGAGTGCACCCGCCGTCGCGGGCTGGGCCAGGACGCGGTTGCCCAGCTGCATCACGCGTTCGGCGACCCTGCGGCCCTCCATCCGGGGCGCCACGGCCGTGAGGTTCGTCTCCGCGTAGCCGGGGTGGGCCGCGGCGGCCACGACGCCGTAGCCGCGGGCCGCCAGGCGCCGTGCCAGTTCGTGCACGAAGAGCAGGTTCGCCGACTTCGAGCGACAGTAGGCGGTCCAACGGCCATAGCTGCGAGCGCTGTTGAGATCGCCCATGTCGATGTTGGCAAGGGCGTGGAACGCGCTGGACACCGTGATGATCCGGGCCCCCGGCGTCCGCAGCAGCCGGGGCAGCAGGAGACCGGTGAGCGCGAAGTGGCCCAGGTGGTTGACGCCGAACTGCGTCTCGAAGCCGTCCGCCGTCTGCCGGTAGGGCAGCGCCATCACGCCCGCGTTGTTGACGAGCAGATCGAGCCCGTCTCCCTCGCCGTCACGCTCGTACGAGGCCGCGAAGTCCCGCACCGAGCTCAGATCCCCGAGGTCGAGCCGTCTGAACTCCGCCTCCGCTGAGGGGACATCGGACCGCAGCCGCTCCAGGGCCCGCGTCCCCCGCTCCACGCTGCGGCAGGCGAGGACCACGCGCGCGCCACGGCGGGCGAGTTCGCGGGCGGTGACATAGCCGATGCCGCTGTTGGCGCCGGTGACCACGGCCGTGCGGCCGCTCTGGTCGGGTATGTCGCTCGCGTTCCAGCCCGCCATGACACGGCTCCCTCCGGCTCGGGCGGCACACGCCTGCTGCTCGGTCGGCACGTGCCTGTTTCTACCCGAGAGTAGGCCCCGGGGGAGGGGGGAGTGAGGGAGTCGGAGTGAGGGAGTCGGAATGAGGGAGTCGGAATGAGGGAGGGGCGGATTGAGGTGGGCGGACGTCAGGCCGCCGCGCCGCCGTCGATCACCAGGTCGGCCCCGACCACCGACGCCGATTCGTCCGACGCCAGGTAGAGCACCGCGGCGGCCACCTCTTCGGTCGACGAGACGCGGCCGAGCGGCGTCGCGGTCTTCATGCGTTCCGTGCGACCGGCCTCGCTCTCGCCGCCCTGGAGCGACATGCTCGTGTCCGACGAGCCGGGGCTCACGGCATTGATCCGTACCCCGTCCCGCATGTGCTCGGCCGCGGCGCCCTTGGTGAGCGCGGACACCGCTGCCTTGGTGGTGGCGTACGCGGTGGTCCCCGGGACGCGGATGTGGGCGCCGAGGGTGGAGGCGATGTTGACGATCGCCCCGCCGTTCGGCTGCGTACGCATCTGCTTCACCTCGGCCTGGAGCGCGAGCAGTACGCCGGTGACGTTGATGTCGAGCATCGTCCGCCAGTCCTCCTCGGGCAGCTCCGCGACCGGCTGCCCGCCCCGCAGGATGCCCGCGTTGTTGACGGCCACGTCCAGGGAGCCGAACCGTTCGACGGTGGCGTCGACGAGTGCCGCGAGGTCTGCGGAGCGCGAGACATCGGCGGTGACGGCAAGCGCCGTGCCGCCCGCGTCCTCGATGAGGCCCGCGGTCTCCTTGAGCGGGCCCTCGGTCCGCCCGGCGACGACGACGTTCGCGCCCTCGGCGGCGAAGGCGAGCGCCATGGCACGGCCGAGGCCCGAGCCGCCGCCGGTGACGAGGGCCGTGCGGCCGGCGAAACGGGTGCGCGCCCCTGAAGTCGGTGAAGCCGCTGAAGTAGCTGAAGTACCTGAAGCCGGTGTAGTCATGATGACGAGCTCTTTTCTTGAACGATCGGTTCAGTATGAGGGCATCAGTAAGAGGGCATGAAAACGGAAACAGACCAGAGGTCCGGAAGGAAATGGGAGGTCAGTCGAGCAGGCTCAGCGCCTGCTCCGTGGCGTCCCTGAGGCGCGCCCCGTCCCGCGACGCCTTGCCGATCACGCGAAGGCCCTGCATCAGGGTCAGGAGCATGCGCGCGAGCGCCAGGGGGTCGCGGCTCTCCGGGAGCTCGCCCTGCGCCTGCGCGCGGACGAGCGCGGAGTGCAGCAGCGTCTCGATGTGCTCCCAGCTGCGTTCGACGCAGCGGGCGGCGGCCTCGTCGTGCGGGCCGAGCTCGGTGGCCGTATTGGTGATGAAACAGCCGTTCAGGCGGCCTTCGGCGGAGGCCGCCTCGGCTCCGAACCGGCGCAGCACCGCGCGGACGGCGGGGAGCGCCGGGCCCGGCTGCGAGAGCTCGGCGAGCAGGCGCGGGTTCTGGAGCCCGGCGTACCGTTCGAGCGCTTTCAGGTACAGCTCGTGCTTGTTGCCGAACGTCGCGTAGATGCTGGCGCGTCCGATGCCGAGCTCCGCCACGAGGTCCGCCATCGACGTCGCCTCGTAGCCGCGCCGCCAGAACAGCTCTAGGGCCGACTGGAGCGCGGCGTCCGGATCGAATTCCTTGGTCCTGGCCACGAAGCGAGACTAAGCAATACTGGAACAGTCGGTCAAGTAATCCTGTCGTCCGGATCAGGCGAGGCGGACCGCGTGCGTCTCCACCGTCACCGAGTCGTCGTCCAGGCACCGCCCCGTCTCCAGGTCGAACCGCTGCTTCAGGAGCGGCGACGCCACGAACGTCCGGCCGCCCGCCGCGCCGAGCAGTCCGCGCGAGAGCACCGCAGCGCCCGTGAACGGGTCCCGGTTGTCGATCGCGTACGCGCGGCCCTCGCGGTCGATGAACAGCGCGGCCTGGCGGCCGTCGGGGAGCAGTGCGGCGATACCGCGGCCCGGCTGGAGGTGCGTGCGGTCGCAGACCTCGAACCAGTCGTCTTCGAGGCGGAGTTGAATGCTCATCAGGATGCAGCACCTTCCAGGTCGCGGGGGCGGGAGCCGATGGTCAGGAGGGGCAGGTCCGGCTTGATCTGGTCCCGTTCCGGGACGAAGCTCACGGTCGGGTCGGGGACGTCCGGCGCGTTCACGAAGGACACGAACCGCGCGAGGCGCTCCGGGTCGTTGATGGTCTCGGACCACTCGTCGCGGTAGTGCGCGACGTGGTCGGCCATCAGGGCCTCCAGTTCGGAGCAGAGGCCGAGCGAGTCGTGGACGACCACGTCACGCACGTGGTCCAGGCCGCCCTCGATCCGCTCGATCCAGGTCGACGTGCGCTCGAGGCGGTCCGCCGTACGGATGTAGAACATCAGGAACCGGTCGATGAGGCGCACCAGTTCGGCATCGCTCAGGTCCTTGGCGAGCAGGTCCGCGTGGCGCGGGGTCGCGCCGCCGTTGCCGCCCACGTACAGGTTCCAGCCGCTCGACGTGGCGATGATGCCGAAGTCCTTGGACTGGGCCTCCGCGCACTCGCGGGCGCAGCCGGAGACCGCCGACTTCAGTTTGTGCGGGGAGCGCAGGCCCCGGTAGCGCAGCTCCAGGTCGATCGCCATCCGGACCGAGTCCTGGACGCCGTAACGGCACCAGGTCTGCCCGACGCACGACTTCACCGTACGGAGCGACTTGCCGTACGCGTGCCCCGACTCGAACCCGGCGTCCACCAACCGCGTCCAGATCAGGGGCAGTTGCTCGACCCGCGCCCCGAACATGTCGATGCGCTGACCGCCGGTGATCTTCGTGTAGAGCCCGAAGTCCCGTGCCACCTCGCCGATCACGATCAGCTTGTCCGGGGTGATCTCGCCGCCGGGGATGCGCGGCACCACCGAATAGGAGCCGTTCTTCTGGAGGTTGGCGAGGAAGTGGTCGTTGGTGTCCTGGAGGGAGGCCTGCTCGCCCTCAAGGACATAGCCGTCGGCGCCGATCGTCGGGGCGAGCGAGGCGATGATCGAGCCGACCGTCGGCTTGCAGGTCTCGCAGCCCTCGGTGCCGCGCGCCGCCTCCCGGCCGTGCGTGTCCAGGAGCCGCCGGTAGGAGGTGATGCCCAGGGTGCGGACGATCTCGTACAGCTCCTGGCGGGTCTGGCCGAAGCAGCCGCACAGGCCCTTGTCGACCTCGACGCCCGACGCCTCCAGCTCGTCGTTGACCAGCTGGCCGAGCACCTTCACGCAACTGCCGCAGCCCGTACCGGCCTTGGTGCACTTCTTGACCTCGGGCACGGTCGTGCAGCTGTGCTCGGTGACGGCGCCGCGGATCGTGCCCTTGGTGACGTTGTGGCAGGAGCAGATGACCGCGGAGTCCGGCAGTGCGGACGGGCCGAGGGCCACCGGGCCGCCCGCGCCCGCGGGGAGCACCAGCTGCTCCGGCGAGACCGGCGGGACGCTGCCGGTCAGCGGACGCAGGACGCCGTACGCCTCCGCGTCGCCGACCAGGACACCGCCGAGCAGCTCGCCGCCCGGGCCGATGACCAGCTTCTTGTACGTTCCCGAGCGCGAGTCGGAGTAGACGACGTCCAGGCAGTCCGGGGTCGCGCCGTGCGCGTCGCCGAAGGAGGCGACGTCCACGCCGAGGAGCTTCAGCTTGGTGGAGAGATCGGCGCCGGTGAATCTCGACTCCTCCGTGGCGATGGCGGCCGCGACCGTCTCCGCCATCTCGTAGCCGGGCGCGACGAGGCCGTAGACCCGGCCGTCCGAGGCCAGGGCGCACTCGCCGATCGCGTACACGGACGGGTCGCTGGTGCGGCACTGCTCGTCGACGGTGATGCCGCCGCGCTCGCCCACCGAAAGGCCGCTCTCGCGGGCGAGTTGATCGCGCGGACGCACACCCGCCGAGAACACCACGAGATCGGTGGCGAGTTCACTGCCGTCCGACAGCTTCATGCCGCTGACCGCGCCCTGTGCGGCGACGATCTCCTGGGTGCCGACGCCCGTGTGGACGGTCAGGCCCATGCCGGTGATGGTGCGCAGGAGCGCGGCGCCGCCGCCCTCGTCGACCTGTACCGGCATCAGGCGGGGCGCGAACTCCACGACGTGCGTGTCGAGTCCGAGCCCGCGCAGGGCCCCCGCCGCTTCAAGGCCGAGCAGCCCGCCGCCGACGACGGCGCCCGTCTTGGCGTACGTCTTCGCGTACTCCTCGATGGCCAGCAGGTCCTCGATGGTGCGGTAGACGAAACAGCCGGTGGTGTCCTTGCCCGGCACCGGCGGCACGAAGGGGAAGGATCCGGTCGCCAGGACCAGCGTGTCGTAGGCGAAGGTCTGCCCGGAGCGCGCGGTGACGGTCTTCGCGTCGCGGTCGACGCTCTCGGCCGGGTCGCCGACGTACAGCTCGATCCCGTGCTGCTCGATGAACTCCGGGTCCGTGAGCGAGAGTTCGTCGGGCGTGCGGCCCGAGAAGTACGAGGTGAGCTGTACGCGGTCGTACGCGGGCCGGGGCTCCTCGCACAGGACGACCACGCGGTGCGTGGCGGTGAGGCCGCGCGCGGCGATGGCTTCGAGGAAGCGCTGGCCGACCATGCCGTGCCCGACCAGCACGATGGTGTTGTCGTGCGCGCTGTGGCGGGGGCGGGGGGTGTCCGTGGGCATCTCAGAGGCCTCCGTCGTTGGTGAGCAGGTGGAGCAGGGGGCTGCCGTCGGCGGGCAGCGGGTCGTCGGACTCCCAGGCGCGGGCGAGCGCGCCGACGGCGGTCAGCTCGCCGAGCAGTACGCCGCCGACGAGCCGGTCGCCGCGCACGATGACCTTGCGGTACGTGCCGCGCGTCGCGTCCGCGAGCTGGACGACGTCGTCGTCGGGCCGGTGCTCGGGGTCGCCGAAGGCCGCCAGGTCCAGGGGAGCGGAGTCAGGGCGTCCGGTGTGCAGGGTGAGGCGGGTGAGGGCGCGGGTGCCGGAGTAGGGGCGCGCCTCCCCGGGGGAGAGCAGGGAGTCCGCGAGGACGTCGGCCTGTTCGAGCGCGGGCGCGGCGAGGCAGCGGGCCTCGCCGGAGTGCTCGGCGCAGTCGCCGATGGCGCGGATGTGCGGGTCGGAGGTGCGCAGCTCGTCGTCGACGACGATGCCGCGGCGTACGGCCAGGCCCGCGGCCTGCGCGAGGCCCGTGCGGGGGCGGACGCCGCAGGCGAGGACTGTGAGGTCGGTGCCCAGGACGTAACCGTCGGCGAGCTCGACCGACCGTACGGCTCCGTCGGCCTGCCGTACGCCGCGCACCCGGCACTCGGTGTGCACCTCGACGCCGAGGTCGGTGAGATGCCGGTGGACCAGGGCGCTGGCGGCCGGGTCGAGCTGGCGCTCCATGAGGCGGTCGCCCTGCTGGGTGAGGACGACCTGGACGCCGCGGGCGGCGAGCGCGCGGGCGGCGGATACGCCGAGGAGGCCGCCGCCGATGACTACGGCGCGGGTGCCGGTGCCTGTGCCGGTGCCTGGCCGCGTGGCCTCGGACAGGGCCAGGCAGTCGTCCATGGTCCGGAAGGCGTGCACGCCGCGGGGCAGTTCGGTGGCGCCGGGTTCGAAGAGGCCGCGCAGGGGCGGCAGGACGGGGTTCGACCCGGTCGCGAGCACGAGGGTGGTGTACGGGACGACGCTGCCGTCCGCGCAGTGCACGAGCCGGTCCGCGCGGTCCACGCGGACGGCGCGGGTGCGCAGGAACTCGCCGGGGGCGGGGGGCAGGGCGATGACCTCCGGGCCGTAGCGGCCCGCGAGGACGTCGGCGAGGAGGACGCGGTTGTACGGTGCGTGGGGCTCGTCGCCGATGAGGACGGGGGCTGCGGTGCCGGTGCCTTTGCCGTTGCTGCCGTTGCTGCCGGCCCCGAGCCGCTGGGCGAGGCGGACTCCGGCGAGGCCGCTGCCGATCACCACCACGCCGGGCGGGGGCGCGGGGCTCGGGGTCGAAGAGGTCATGTACGGCAGCGTGCGGGGGCGGTGTTACCCGGCGGCATCCTGACTGTTTCCCACGAGGAACGCTGCCCTCAGCGGGCGCCGGGGCCGGATGTGAGGGCCTCCGGCGGTTGCCTTCGCCCGGAGGGCCTTTGGGGGGGGGGCGCCCCGCGCGGGCGCCGCGGCGGCGCGCGGGGGGGGACACACGCTCGGGGGGGGGGAGGCCGGCGG
>NZ_JBNNJZ010000343.1:0-8917 GCF_050270335.1 Streptomyces sp. NPDC059900 | reverse complement strand
GTGCTGGAGGACGGAGAGAGCGCTGGTGAGCAGGACGTACCAGGCGGTGGCGACCATCAGGAGCGGCACGACGCGGCCGTTGCGGCCGTAGATGACCTGCACCTGGTAGAAGAGTTCGCCGATCGCCATCACGGAGACGATCGACGTGCCCTTGAAGAGGGAGATGATCTCGTTGGCCGCGTTGGGCAGGATCGAGCGCATGGCCTGCGGCAGGATGATGCGGCGGATCTGCCGCAACCGGGGAATGCCGAGCGCCGCCGCGGCCTCCGACTGGCCGCCGTCGACGGACAGGACACCCGCGCGCACGATCTCGGCGGCGTACGCGGCCTGGTGCAGGGCGAGCCCCAGGACCGCCGCGCTCATCGCGCCGACGAGCCCCATCGTGTCGAAGGAGAAGAAGCCGGGCCCGAACGGAATGCCGAACTGGAGCTCCTTGTAGAGATAGGCCAGGTTGAACCAGAAGAGCAGCTGCACGATGAGCGGGATCGACCGGAACGCCCAGATGTAGGCGAAGGCCACCGCCTTCAGGAAGGGGCTGGCCGACAGCCGCATGAAGGCGATCACGATGCCGAGCGCGAAGCCGAGAGCCGTGCCGTAGAAGGTGAGCTGGAGGGTGACCCAGACGGCCTTGAGGATCACGTCGGCGGTGAAGAACTCGGCGAACACCTCCCACTCCCAGCCGGAGTTGGTGGCGAGGCCGTGCACGAACTGGGCCACGAGGACGGCCGTCGCGACGACGGCGGCCCAGCGCCAGGGGTGGCGCACGGGGACGACCTTCAGCGCGCCGAAGTCGTTCTTCGCGAGGGCGGTGTCACTGGCCGGCTCGCGCTCCGTCACGCTCATCGGGTGCGCTCCGAACCGCGCGCGTAGTGCCGCTCCACGTAGTACTGGCCGACGCTGAGCAGCGAGGTGATCACGACGTACCAGATGGTGGCGACCAGGAGCAGCGGGATGACCTGGTAGGTGCGGTGGTAGACGAGCTGCACGGAGTACAGCAGGTCCTGCACCGCGATCACGCTGACGATCGACGTGCCCTTGAGCGTGCCGATCAGCATGTTCCCGGCGGGCGGCACGATGGAGCGCATGGCCTGCGGCAGGACGATCCGGCGCCATCTGCGCCACCGGCTGAGCCCGAGCGCCTGCGCGGCCTCGATCTGCCCGCGGTCGACGGAGAGAATGCCGCCGCGCACCACCTCGGCGGCGTACGCGGCCTCGTGCAGGGTGAGCCCGATGACGGCGATGGTGATGGGCCCCAGGAGGTTCACCGTCTTGATGCCGAAGAGGTACGGGTACAGCGCCCCGATGTTGAACCAGAACAGCAGCTGCACCAGGATCGGCATCGACCTGAAGAGCCACACGTAACCCCAACTGACGCCGCGCAGAACGGGGTTGGACGAGAGCCGCCCCATGGCGAGGATCGCGCCGAGCACGAAGCCGAGCGCCATGACGACGGCGGTCAGCCAGAGGGTGAGCCACAGGCCGCGCAGTACGGACGCGGAGGTGAAGTAGTCGCCGACCACGTCCCACTGGAACGCTTCGTTGCGGACGACGGAGTTGACGGCGAGCGCGAGGAGCACGAGGACCGCGGCGGCGGCCACCCACTGACCGGCGCGGCGTTGCGGCACGATGCGCGGGAGGCCGGGCGGTGGCTCTTGCGGAGGGGCTTGCGCGGCTTTGGCGAGCGTGTCGGAAGACATGGCGAAGGCTCCGTGGATGTCGGAGATCTCCGGCGCACGGCGCGATCGCGTGGCGAAACGCTCGGCGGGAGATCACACACGGGTGATGCCTTCACACGGACCGAGCCCCTCAGCACGATCCGCCCTGAGAGTACGGGGCGCTTTCGGCCCGCTGTCAAGGCTGTCCAGGATATGAGCGTTAGGTCTCACGGCAGTTGACGCGGAAACGGATGCCTGTTCCACTTGCCCCATGCATCCGCAGCAGTGGCTGGTCACGCGCTCCCACATCGACTTCGGTCGAGTGTGGTCGGCGTCATGTTCGACGACTCTCTGAGCCGACCCCCTGCGCGCTGAGCCCCGCCGTTCTCGGGGCCTCTTCCGCCTCGCGTCTCCCGTGGACCGCACTTTCCGTGCGTCCGCGCGCCGTTGACCTCGCCTTCACACGCGTACACCGCCGCCGCGCCGTGCAGCACAGCTCCGCGCGACGGCATCCCCTCCCCCGTACGTCCGCTTCGCCCTGCCCTGCTGCCTGATGGAGACCGTCACGCCATGAGCAAGTCCCCCTATCCCCGCCGCATCCCGGCGGCCTTCGCCCTGATCACCACCGCCACCCTCACGCTCACCGCCTGCGGTTCCGGCGACTCGGCCGACACCACGGGCGGCGCGGCGCCCGCGGGCAAGAGCGACAAGATCCCCACGCAGGACGTGGTGTCCTCGGTCAAGAAGAACCCGGCGGCCGCGAAGCTCCTGCCTCCGGACGTACGGGAGCGGGGCTCGCTCAGTCTCGCGACCGCCGTCGGCGGCAGCCCGCCGGGCAACACCTACCTGGAGGACGGCAAGACGATCGTCGGCCAGGACGCCGACTTCGCGGCGGCCGTCGCCAAGGCGCTCGGCCTGGAGCTGAAGCGCGAGGCCGCGAGTTTCGAGGCGATCCTGCCTGCCCTGGACAGCGGGAAGTACGACCTGGGCACCGGGAACTTCGGCGTGACCGAGGAGCGGCGCAAGACCATCGACTTCGTCACGTACATCAACGACGGCCAGGGCTTCGCCGTGCGCGACGACAGCAAGCTGAAGAAGGTCACCGACTTCGGGCAGCTGTGCGGCCTGAACGTGGCGACCGGCGCGGGCACCACCTTCGAGGTCACCCTGGAGGACAACAAGCACGTCTGCGAGGACGCGGGCAAGAAGCCGTACAGCGTCAAGACGTACGCCGAGCAGGGCGCGATCTGGGGCTCGCTCCAGCAGGGCCGCACCGATGTGGTGATGTCCACGATCAACGGCCTGCGCTACGCGGTCGACCACCAGGAGGGCCTGAAGTTCCTCGGCGAGTACCACCGTCTCGACGTCGGGTTCGCCTTCAAAAAGGGCACGAAGCTGGCGCCGGCCTTCCAAGCAGCGGTGAACCAGCTGATCAAGGACGGCACCTACGACCGCATCCTGGAGAAGTGGGGCACCCGGGACTCCGCGATCGAGGAGTCCCGGATCTCCCCTCCGGAGATCAAGGACTGACTGCGGGTCAGGGGCAGCGCCCCGAAGGGGCGCGGGGAACTGCGCGACCAGGCCCAACGAACCCGCGGACGAAAGGACAGTCCCCGCCAGTACCTAAAGCCCGCAGTCACAGCAGGAGCAGCACTCGCAGCACGAGCAGCACCCGCTGTCGCCGCAGTTGTTGCAGCAGCCCTCGCGCTTCTTGCGGGACCAGGGGCCCTCGTACGAATCGGCGCAGCACAGCTTGCAGGTGCAGCACAGGCCGATGGCGACCGCGCACCCCGCCCAGAACCCCCGCTTGCCCGGCTTCGGCGGCTGCGGCTCGAACCCGGGCCCGCCACCGAAGCCACCAGGACCGCCGGGGCCACCAGGACCGCCCGGCCCACCGGGACCGCCGGGCACCCCGCCTCCGTACGGATTGCCGCCTCCGTACGGGGACTGCGGGCCGTACGGACCGCTGGAGGGAGGCCCGTACGGCCCGCCCTGGCCCGGTGGCGGCCCGAAGGAGCCGCCCTGATGAGCCGTCACCTCGTGGCTGTGCCCGCACGCGTCGGTACCGAAGGCGCGGTCCACGGAGCGCCCCAGCTCGTGCGCGAGCAGCATGTGGGCGAGCTTGCCGTCGGTGAATTCGGCGTCGCGCAGCGCGAGGCGGATGCCGTGCAGTGCGTCATCGGCAAGGCGCCTGGCCTCGGCGAGGCTCGTGCCGGTGGCCGTCAGGGGGTTCCACGCGCCCGACGCGGCGTCAGCTTCCTTGTCTTCCACGGCATCCAGGAGGTGCGCGAGCCTGCCGAAGAGCCTTCCCGCCTCCGCGAGCGGCTCGGCGTTGCCCGGCCTGCCCGCGATGACGGCGGTGTGCGCGAAGGCCGCCGCGGTCGCGGTCTCGGTCGGCTCGGTGACCGTGAGCAGGGAGGTGCCGGGGCCCGCCAAGCCCTCGATGCCGACCTGCCGTTCGACGGCGTCCAGCAGGACCGCCGTGTCGAAGCCCACGTCGGCGCCGGTGCGGGCGCCCGCCCGGTCCCAGCTCCGTGCCACCTTGCGGGCGGCGGCGGCCACCGGCCTGCGCGCCAAGAGGCCGTCCCCGTCGACGACGTGGTCCCGTACCTTCGCCGACGCGAGCACCAGCGAGACCGCGGCGGCGAGCCGTGCGCCCTCGCCCTGCGCGACGGACGCGGTGCGCATACCGCGCAGCGGACAGGGTCCCGCGGTACGGCGCCAGCCGGTGGCCTGCTCGGCCTGAGCCTCCGTCAGAACCGAGATGATCAGGCCGTCGTAGTTGGTCACGACCCGGGCGAACTGCCCGTGGTCACCGCGCAGCGCGAGGCAGAGCCCGCACAGATGCGCCATCCACTGGGTCTTGAGACCCTCGCCGAGTCGATGGCTGCAGGGCCTGACGATTCCGAACATACGACTCCCCCGTGAGCCTGTTTGCGATCAACCGGGGCATCGTATCGAGGAGGTCGTTCACCCGGACGCACCGCCCGTCACCCATACGCCGTGAAGAATCATATTTCACTCACTGTCAGCAGCCGTACACAGCAGGACCCTTGAGGACCATGAGAAACAGCGTGTTGACTCTGCACCAGTCCCGTCACGAAAACCCCGCGCGGCGACTATCCACTTGGCGCACTATCCGCATCATGGACGAACATGGGGATGCGGAACGCAGAAAGCCCGCTGTGAGAGGAGGCGTCCATGGGATCGGTGCGCAAGGCGAGTGCCTGGCTTGGCCTCGTCGACGACAACAACAACGACGAGCGTTACTACGACGGCTATGACGACGACGGAGCCGAGGGACCCGGCGATGCCTGGGTGACCGACCCGCGGGTGCGGGTGGCGAGCGAGGCGGCCGAGGAAGAAGGCCGCCGGATCGGGACCGTGACCCCGGACAGCTTCCGGGACGCGCGCGGCATCGGCGAGCTCTTCCGGTCCGGTGTCCCGGTCATCATCAACCTCACGTCGATGGAGCCCGGCGACGCCAAGCGCGTCGTGGACTTCGCCGCGGGCCTCACCTTCGGGCTGCGCGGCTCCATCGAGCGCGTGGCGACGCGGGTCTTCCTGCTGACCCCCGCCGACACGCACATCGTCAACGGGGAGGCCGCGAGCCGTCCGACGGACGGCTTCTTCAACCAGAGCTAGCGGGCGAGGCCGCTCACCGGAAGGCGTCAAGACCGGTGAGCGCCTTGCCCAACACGAGCTGATGCATCTCGACGGTGCCTTCGTAGGTGAGCACCGATTCGAGATTCGTCGCGTGCCGCATCACGGGGTACTCCAGCGAGATGCCGTTCGCGCCGAGGATCGTCCGGGAGGTGCGGCAGATGTCGATCGCTTCCCGTACGTTGTTGAGCTTGCCGAAGCTGACCTGCTCGGGGCGGAGCCTGCCCGCGTCCAGGCGCCGGCCGAGGTGGTGCGCCAGCAGGATGCCCTTGTGCAGTTCGACCGCCATGTCGGCGAGCTTGGCCTGGGTGAGCTGGAAGCCGCCGATGGGCCTGCCGAACTGCTCGCGCGTCCTGGAGTACTCGACGGCTGCCTCGAAGGAGGAGCGGGCGGCGCCCATGGCTCCCCAGACGATGCCGTAGCGCGCGTGGGAGAGACAGCTCAGGGGGCCCTTGAGTCCGGTGACCTCGGGCAGCACCGCGTCGGCGGGCAGCCGTACCTCGTCGAGGACCAGCTCGCTGGTGACGCTCGCGCGCAACGACCACTTGTGCTTGATCTCGGGCGCCGAGAAGCCGGGCGTCTCGGTGGGGACGACGAAGCCCCTGATCCCGTCGTCGGTGTGCGCCCAGACCACGGCAACCCCGGCCACCGAGCCGTTGGTGATCCACATCTTGCGTCCGGTGAGCACCCAGTCGGTGCCGTCCTTCTTCGCGAACGTGCGCATGGACGCCGGGTCGGAGCCGTGGTCGGGCTCGGTCAGGCCGAAGCAGCCGATGATCTCGCCCGCGGCCATGCCGGGCAGCCAGCGCTGCTTCTGCTCCTCGGAGCCGAAGCGGTGGATGGCGTACATGGCGAGGGAGCCCTGCACGGAGACGAGTGAGCGGATGCCGGAGTCGGCGGCCTCCAGCTCCAGGCAGGCCAGGCCGTACTGGACGGAGCTCGCCCCGGCGCAGCCGTAGCCCTCCAGGGACATGCCGAGCGCGCCGATCGAGCCCAGTTCGCGGGCGAGATCACGGATGCCGGGCAGCTCGCCCTTCTCGTACCAGTCGGCGATGTGCGGCAGGACGCGGTCGGCCGCCCAGCTGCGGACGGTCTCCCGGATCGCGAGGTCCTCCGGCTCCAGGAGGTCGTCGATGCCGAGGGGGTCGGCGGGGTCGAAGGGCGGCAGGGGTGTACGGCTGCGTGCGGACATCTCGGGCCTCCGGCGGCGCAAAAACTAGCAGTGGTAGTTACTAGGGTTCGCGCCGACGTTACGACGCGGGGTCGCGCAGGAACAAGGGCGGGTGGACGGGGGCGTTCCCCGGCCGGGGCCGGGAAGCACGTCAGCGGACGGACTCCGCGGGGACCTCCGCCTCGCTGCGGGGTGCCGGTACCCCCTGCTCGGGCAGCTCCGCGGCCGGCCCGCACTCCATGGTCCGCGGCAGCTTCAGCGCCATCAGCGCACCGAGCAGCAGCAGCCCCGCGCTGACGAGGAGCGTCACGTGCAGCCCGTGCACGAAGGACTCGCGCGCCGCGGTGCGCAGCGCGTCGCCCGCCCCGCCGCCGAGCCCCGAAGCGACTTCGTACGCCTCGCCGAGCGAGTGGCTCGCGGCGGCGCTCTCCCTGGCCGGGACGCCCTGCACGTTCGAGAGGCCCGGCGCGTACGCGGCGTTCATGACGCTGCCGAGCAGCGCGATGCCGATGCCGGCGCCCAGCTGGTACGAGGTCTCGCCGATCGCGGCGGCGCCGCCCGCCTGCGACTGGGGCGCCTCGCTGAGCATGGATTCGTACGACCCGAAGAGCGTGGTCTGCAGACCGAGGCCGAGCAGCACGAAGCTGGTGATCATCAGCGGGTCGTTGATCCGGTCGCCCATGCCGGTGAGGATCACCACGGCCACCGCGGTCAGGGTGAAGCCGGAGGCGACCATCGCGCGCGGGCCGAAGCGGTGCAGAAACTTCGATCCCGCAAGCCCCGCGACCATCGCGGCGACGGTGAGCGGCACGAGCCGCATGCCGGTCTCCAGCGGCGAGAGGCCGAGCACCAGCTGCAGATACTGCGCGGCGACCAGTTCCAGGCCCACCAGGGCGAGCATCGCCAGGACGATGCAGCCGAGCGAGGTGCTGAACGCGGGCCGCGCGAACATCGACAGGTCTATCAGCGGGTGCTCGCGCCGCCGCTGCCTGCGGACGAAGCCGATCAGGAGGGCCACGCCGACGAAGAACGAGAGGAGGGTCGTCATGCCGAACGGCGACTCTCCGCCGCCCGCCCGCTTCACCGCGAACACCAGGCCGAAGAGACCGCCCGCGGCCATCAGCGCACCGACGACGTCCCAGGGACCGTTGCGGTCGCCCGTCGACTCGGGCAGCAGCCAGCGGCCGATCGGCAGGCTGACCAGCATCAGCGGGATGTTTATCAGGAAGACCGAGCCCCACCAGAAGTGCTCGAGCAGGAAACCGCCGAGCAGCGGTCCGCCCGCCGCGCCGATTCCGGCCACCGCGCTCCACACACCGATGGCGACGGCGCGCTCACGCCGGTCGGGGAAGACCTGGCGCAGGATCGAGAGCGTCGCGGGCATGATCATCGCGCCGCCGATGCCGAGCAGGGCGCGGGCCGCGATCAGGATCTGGGCGTTGTCCGCCGTGGCGGCCACGGCCGATGCCACGCCGAAGAGGGCATAGCCGAGCAGGAGCACGCGTCTGCGGCCCACCCGGTCGCCGAGGGTGCCGAAGAGGATCAGCAGCGAGGCGCAGACCAGCGGATAGACGTCCACGATCCACAGCAGCTCTATGCCGCCGGGCTTCAGGTCCTCCGTGACCGCGGGCACCGCGACGTGCAGGACGGTGGCGTCCACGGCGACGAGCAGCAGGCTTACGCAGAGAACGACGAGCACCAGCCAGCGGTTGGCGCCACCCTGCGACCCGGGTACCCGACGGCCGGAAGGAGCGGTGGCCGTGGTTGAACCCGACATGTGCGATACCTCCCAGTGATCCCTCGCATCGGCGGCCCCGCGGGACGTGATCTCCCGGCTGGCGGCAACGAAAGGCGAGTGAGCCGTCAGAGTACGCGAGTTCACGGCAGTGGCGCGTGGCGGACCTCTCACGGTTGAGCGGAGAGGGTGTGGCGTACGCCACGCTGCCCACGCCTGGACCACGCACCCGACCGGGTGGCCGGTTCCCGCCTACGCCGATAATCGTGCCCGTGAACGACCTTGATCAGTGCTCGCCGCCGCCCTCGTACGGGGCCCGTGCGGGTGCCGCGCTGCGCCGCGCGGCACCCGCGCTCCTCGCCTATGCCGGGGTGCGCGCCCTCGGGGTCGCGGTGCTCGCGGTGTGGAGCGCGGCGGCGGGCAAGAGCGCGCACACGCTCCTCACGGCCCGCTGGGACTCGCTCTGGTACACCCGCGTCGCCGAGTTCGGCTACGGCTGGGAGGTGAAGCTCCCGGACGGCAGCGTGCACTCGAACCTCGCGTTCTTCCCGCTGCTGCCCTGGCTGGAGCGGCTCGTCTCGGCGGTCAGCCCGCTCTCGCACGCCGACGCGGGCCTGGTGGTGAGCTCGTTCGCGTCGCTCTGCGCCGCCACGGGGATCTTCGCGGTCGCCGATCACCTCTACGGGCGACGTG